>JAPLFM010000325.1:0-4740 GCA_026390675.1 Candidatus Kapaibacterium sp.
CCCACATAAATGTGGGAAAAATTTCTTTTGCTCTTAGACTAAGTTTTACTTGGATTTTAACATAAAAGGATAGGATGAGGTCTCTTAGCTATGTTTTTTGAAACAAAAAAAACCAATATACCCTGAAATAAATTCAGGGTGACAAGAAAAACAAATAAAATTTGACAAAAAAACGAACTTTGGAAAACTTATTTGGAAAATTTTTCCAAATTGCGAGAGCAATTTGTCTTCCGCCATCTTGATTTGGAATTGCTAGGATAGGGTCTCATTGAAATCTTTAAATCAAAAAAGTTACTAATACAAAATGAAAGTTGCTTCAATTCGTTATTTTAATTGGTTAATTTATATTTTTCAAAACCTTAAAATAATATGAATCTTGAAATTTTGGATAGCGAAAGTCAGCTTGGAAAATACAATATGGATTTTGATTTTGAAAGGACTATGCAAGTTTCCAAAGGGTTAGCTAGTCCACTGTTTAGAGTGTATTCTTGGGATCCTTGGTGCCTGTCATTAGGTCATAATCAAAAAATTGATGAAATAGATGAAGAAGCAATATCATTGAGAGGATATGATTTGGTTCGCAGACCAACAGGGGGGAGAGCCGTTTTCCACTCTGAAGAAATCACATATTCACTAGTAATGAATTTGCCAGATGGGGTAAGTATTCAAGATGTTTATAGAGAAGTTCATTTGTCATTTATTAAAGCTTTTGCAAAACTTGGTGCAAATTTAGATTTTGAAAAAGCCCAAAGTGATTTGGCTTCTTTTTATAAATCAAGTGATTTATCTGTTGCTTGTTTTGCAAGTTCAGCTCGTTACGAACTAACTTATCAAAATAGAAAAATTGTTGGATCAGCTCAAAGACTTTTTGATAGAACCTTACTTCAACATGGGTCCATACTTATTGGGAATGCTCATGAGATATTGGCTGACTTGGTAAAAGTTAAAAGTCCTGAAAGAAGGGAATCGATTAGAGAATATATTAAATCTCAAACAGCAACATTGAACGAAGCTTCTGGCAAAAAGTTAACTTACAATGATTGCAGAGATTCAATATTTGAGGAAATAAAGACATTCAATTTGGCATAGTAATTGGTTAATTTCTATTAATTAAATTAATAAAGATTAAACTAATGTCAATTAGAATATTAATATCATCGTTTTTATTTAGTATTTTACTTTTTTCTTGCACCCCCAGTGTGAGATTTAGCAGTAATAATAGTAGAAAACTTCCTGATAGCAAACTTTCAATAATTGAAAAAAAGAAGAAATATGATATTCTTTCATCCAATGAAAAGAAAGAAAAGATTGTAGATGTTGCTGAACAATGGATTGGAGTTCCATATCAATATGGTGGTGATAGTTTCAACGGAGTAGATTGCTCTGCTTTTGTTCAAAATGTATATAGTGAGATGGGGCTTGCTGTTCCAAGAACCGCACAGGAACAATTTGATTATACTGATAGAATAAATAAAAGTGGTAAATCAATAGGGGATTTGGTGTTCTTCAAGAAAGATACTGGTATCTCACATGTTGGTATATATGTTGGTAATAATGAAATAATTCATGCTTCTTCTTCACGAGGAGTAGTTAGGGAATCTCTTGATACTCAATGGTTAGAAAAAGTATTTGCTGGAATAGGTAGAGTTCCAAAATAAATTTGTTATTTATTACCCTTTTTTGTCCATTCTTCCCATCCACCTACAAATATAAAGATATTTTTATGCCCTGCATTTAACATATCTTCTGCAAGCTTATGACTAAGATCACAAGTACCTCCATTACAGTAGATTAAAAAAACTTTATCCCTTGGAAGAGTAAATATTTTTTCCATATATTTCGATTCATCATCAGGATGAGGAAATAAATTGATTGCATTTCCAATATGTCCTTTTGAGTAATCGTCAGTATTTCTAGCATCAATTAAAAAAAAGCGATTATCGTTCATCTTTTCTTTTATCTGTTCGTAAGTAACAGTTTTTTGTAGATTCTCTTTTTCAACTTTTGAAGAGTTTTTAATTTGTTCAACTTCATTTTTTTGGAGCTCTTCTTTAGATAATTTTTGTAAGTGTTTTACTTGTTTTATTGAATCTTTATTTGTTTTTTCATTAATTAATGTACTAGTTGTTTTATCACTTTTATGTTCTGGAATTGCAATAGTATTGTTTGAAGCTACTGCCGCAGCCGATTCTAGCAAATTATTGCTTACAGCTTTAGGTGCTTCAGCTATTAATGGTAGCGGTTTTGCAGAAAAATAATTATAAGTAATTGCTAAAAGCAATGATAAGATTACAATTGCACTTGCTTCTTTGATAAAATTTTTATGCATAATTAAAAGCCCCTTTCTTTTTTTATTACTGAATAGGCTGAATTTATTTCTAATGTTTTTTCTTGTGCTAATTTCAAATTAAATTCATTTTTTATTTTTAAAGTATCTGGATGAAATTCTTTGACTTTGATTTTATATGCTTTTTTAATTTCTTCTATTGTGGCATTGTTAGAATTAAGTCCAAGCACTTTATATTCTAATTTTAGTTTTGGAATATTAACTCTTTCTGATTGATTAGATTCTCTTTTTTTATTATGAAATTCATTTTTATTGTTGAGTTCATCAATAATTTTTTTAAGCTCTTCGTCTTCTGAATTTATATAATGCTCAGCATATTTAAGATTATCTTTATTTACATAAGATTTTGCAAAGTTTGATAGTCTATTTAGTAATTGTCCCATTTATACTCTTTGTTTTTAAAATTAACGGTTTTATGTTTTTTTTGTTTTATTATAATCATTATTATATACTTTAAATTGAAAAAAATAGTTTCATACATACTTCTAATTCTTTTTTATGGCTTGGTGTATTCTCAAGTCCCATATCAATTTGTTGTTGTTACCAATCCTACTATTGATACAGTTAAGAAGGAATACACAATAGATTGGGAAGTAGATAGTACTGTTAAAAGTATTTATGTAACTACTAATAAATCGAATAAAAATAATTTTAATGATACACTTTATGTAAATAAAGTTAATGCTAAAGGTCCATTTAAGTTCCAATATGAAGATGGTAAAGAATATGAACTGAAATTCGAAAAAAAATGTTTAATAAATGATACAATGAAATTCCGAGGATTTAATTATTTATTATTAGGTATAAATTTACCACCAAAACATTTAATTGGCAAAATACTAATTGTAGTGGATTTTACCATTATTGATTCACTTAAAAATGAATTACTAATTTTTAAAAATGATTTAATATGTGAAGGATGGGAAGTTGATATTGTTGAAGCTCCTCGAGTAGAAGTTTTTAATGCTAAAGCTGTTGAATTTGTTAAAAATCTGATTTCAGAAAAATACAAAACTAATAATGGCAATCTTAAAACATTGTTGTTCTTTGGAAGAGTCCCAATGCCTTATTCTGGCGATTTTACAGTAGATGGTCATCCTAATCACATAGGTGCATGGCCTTCAGATAGTTATTATAGTGACTTAAAGAAAACAGGATGGCAAGATGATACAACTAATGATGTAAGTTCTGAATATAAAAGAATGAATAATGTACCTAAAGATGGAAAATTTGATAATACACTACTTCCTAATTTAGCTAAGTTAGAAATAGGTAGAATTGATTTATCCAACTTGCCTTATTTCAAAGAATCTGAGATTGAACTTTATCGTAATTATTTTCAAAAAAATCATCAATATAGAACAGATATGTTTGGTGGAGCTATAAGAACGAATAAAGCTATTATTAACGACAATTTTGGAACTTATGGTGGTGGAGCTTTTGCTTCTTGTGGTTGGTCAAACTTTTCTCAATTTGTTGGGAAAGATAATATCGAAACTATTAGATTAAGAGAAGCAACTCGTGAAAAAAGCTATTTATGGGCTTATGGCTGCAGTCCAGGGTCAGACAATTCAATTTGGGATATTGCATATTCTGAAGAATATGCCAAACTTCCTTTAAAAGTTCCATTTATGATTTTGTTTGGTTCTTATAATGGTGATGTTGATTTTGCAAATAATTTACACAGGTCTGCATTAGCTAGCATACCTTATTGTTTAGCTAGTCTATGGGCAAGTATCCCAATTTGGGTACTTCATAAAATGAATATGGGAGGAAGGCTTGGTGAAGCAGTCTTACTTACAATGAACAACAACTCAACTTATGAAAGACATGTTGATGATGGAAATACTTTTGTTCATATTAATTTAACTGGTGATCCTACATTAAAAATGTATGTAACTCCTTTACCTGACTCAACAAAATTACTTTTCGATAACTTAACGAATAAAGTTTCAATCGATATACCTTTGTTGAATAAAAATGAATTAGGATATTATATTTACCAATCAGATGATGGAGAAAAATTTGAACTATATTCAAATAATGTTTTTGATTCAAATAAAACATTTGATAAAAACCATTCATTTTATATGATAAGACTGGCCAAAACTATTTACAATCAGAATGGCTCATTTATTAATCTAAGCAAAGGTAGGATTTATAAATTTTGATTAGTAATATTTTAATAGAAAATATCTAAATAATAATCTTGGCAATAAGTTACAAATATTTTGTAGTTTTGTAACTTGATTTTTAGCAACAGAGAAAAAACAATATTGAAAGAACAAGGGCAAATTAATTCGCTTACAGGCTTAAGAGCATTGGCAGCAGCAATGGTAATTTTTGGGCACATATTAAATTACAAAACTTTAGGTGATTTCTGGATTGTTAAA
>JAPLFM010000325.1:4754-18575 GCA_026390675.1 Candidatus Kapaibacterium sp.
AAATTTCTTTTTTGTTCTTTCCGGTTTTTTATTTACAATTTTATATTTAGACAAATTTACCGACAAAAAACAATCACTTAAAGAGTATTTTTTAAAAAGAATATTTAGAATTTATCCCCTTTATTTATTGTTGCTGTTTATCACTGTCATTTCTAGAATGACTTACTCTTGGGGAGATATAATTTCTCATCTAACAATGACACATGCTTTTTTTTCAGATTATCGATTTTCAATTAATTCTCCAATGTGGACATTATCTGTTGAAGAATCTTTTTACTTAATAGTTCCTACATTACTTTATTTCCTTGGTAAAGTTTGGAATTTTTGGGATACAATGTCTGATAAAGTAAGACTATTTGTTATTTTTATATTGCTATTTCTATTTACTTTAGCAGCTAATCATATAGTAGTCAATATTGTAGAATTCAAATACCATATTATGAAATGGAATTGGGATACAAAGGTATGGAGTGCAACAATTTTTGGAAGATTTTCAGAATTTGGAATGGGTATATTTATTGGTTTTATATGTTTGAAATTCCCCAATTCAGCATTAATCAAAAACAAATATATTTCAAATTCACTTTTTGTTTTAGGTGTTATTTCATTTATTGGTACTTCATTTTGGCTTGAAAGCCATGGTGGAATTGAAGGAGCTTCAAAATACAATAGCTGGCTTTATGCAACTTATATTAGAGGATTTGCCTTATCAGCAACTTTGATTATACTATCACTATATGGTAATTCGATATTTAACAAGTTTTTTTCTTTAAAACTGGTTGTATATTTAGGTAAAATTTCTTTTGCATTATATTTATTTCATTATATAAATATTGGTTGGATTAATAATTTAGCATCTGCTGTAATGATTTCATTTAGATACATATTCCGTCATAATGAAGTTATTGCCGCTCTTTCAGTTTATGTGTTAATGAACCTATGCGCTGCTGTATTATATCATACGGTTGAGCTCCCTGGTCAAAATTATTTAAGAAGAAGATTTCTAAATATAAAATAAAAACAGAAAACCAATTAATTTACTTTAACTGATTTTCTGTTTATTAAATAAATATTTATCCTTACCAGCCTAAAACCCAAGCAAAAATAAGAGGTGCGACTATAGTTGCATCTGATTCAACAATAAATTTTGGTGTGTTTACATCAAGTTTACCCCAGGTAATTTTTTCATTTGGGACTGCACCAGAATAAGATCCGTAGCTTGTTGTTGAGTCCGATATTTGGCAAAAGTAAGACCAAAAAGGAACGTCATGCCATTCTAAATCTTGGTACATCATTGGTACAACGCAAATTGGGAAATCACCTGCAATTCCACCACCTATTTGGAAAAATCCAACTCCTTTACCACCAGAATTTTTACGATACCAGTCTGCAAGCCACACCATATAATCAATCCCAGATTTCATTGTACTTGATTTAAGTTCATTTTTGATGCAATATGAAGCAAAAATATTACCCATAGTAGAATCTTCCCAACCCGGAACAACTATTGGCAAGTTCTTCTCAGCTGCTGCAAGCATCCATGAGTTTTTAGGATCTATCTCATAATATTGCTCTAAGTCACCAGAAAGTAACATTTTGTACATATGTTCGTGAGGGAAATACCTTTCACCACTTTCTTCTGCGGTTTTCCATTGTCTGAAAATATGTTTTTGTAATCTTCGAAAAGCTTCTTCTTCTGGGATACAAGTATCTGTAACTCTGTTATAGTGACTCTCAAGTAAATCCCATTCATCTTGAGGAGATAAATCTCTGTAGTTTGGAACTCTCTTGTAATGTGAATGAGCTACTAAATTCATTATATCTTCTTCAAGATTAGCTCCTGTACAAGAAATAATTTGCACTTTGTTTTGGCGAATCATTTCAGCTAATGATTTGCCAAGTTCAGCTGTACTCATAGCACCAGCTAGAGTAATCATCATTTTACCACCTTCTAAAAGGTGGGTTTCATATCCTTTTGATGCATCAACTAATGCAGCAGAATTAAAATGTAAATAGTGATTTTCGATAAATTGTGAAATTGGACCACGAGTTTGCGACATATTTGTTCTTTTAGAATTTTGTTAAAAATGTTACCCAAAATTAAAGCTAATTATCTTATTGTGAAAATAAAAAAAATAAACCTAATAAAATTTATAGAGTAATAAACTGTTTCTAAGAATTTATTACCTAATTTATTACAATTTAATGAATAACTATTATTTTTATAAACTTAAATATATTATTTGAATTAATCTTTACAAAATAAGTTCCTGAATCTAACTCTTTTGAATTTAATTGTATTGAATTTGAATTAATTTGTTCGAATGAAGTTTTGTAAATTACTTTACTAAACAAATCAATTAGTTCAATTTGATTATAAGTAATATCTTTCAAATTTAAATTTATTATTTCATTTGCTGGATTAGGACTTACTAATAAATTGGCAAAATTCAAGTCTTCTTCAACACTACTTTTTGCTTTTACTATAATATTTTCTGTAAATATACTATCACAACCACTGTAAGCTCCTTTAGTAAATTTGTTTTCATTTTTAAATGTTCCAATAGTATCATATTTCTTATTTTTATAAGTTTCGCTTAAATAAATTACAGTATCTTTTTCGAATTTAGCACTTAAATTAATTTTTACATTTAATGTAACATTGCTATCGCAACCAATATATGAATAATACCTTCTATTTATTATTGTATCTCTTTGCACTTTTGCACCTGCAATAGAATCTCCAGCACATAGTGCTATGTCTCTACTGTAAAAAGCTGGTGAGCTAATTTTGACAACTTTCTCCACACTATCTGCACAAGGTGTTCCATTATTTCTGATTAATTTTAATTGCCCATTGCCTTTAGTAAGCCAATTAACCAAAACTGAATCTTTATTGTTATTTCCAATTATATTTCCTCCAGTTACTTCCCAAATAATAGGAGATTGCTGTTTTTTTATAGAATAAAAATAATCTTTCGAAATATCACATACACTTAAATAACCAAACACACCACCAATTGAATCAACACCTAATTTTGCAAATTCATATGCTCCAATATCAATCGGACAATTGGATGTGCGAGAAGTATAACTAAATGGATGTGAATATTCATTTAGTGGTTTTAGCGATAAGCCATTGCTAATTCCAAGATCTAAACCTCTATCAATAGCTATAGAATTTTGAGTTAAATGATAATCATAGGTTGATGTATTTTGAAAATTAAATGAACTGATATTTGTATTGTTAAAATTTGAAGCAGAATCCAATAATGTAGGAGTACCAACCAAAATACTACCCAGCCCAGCAAATATATTATTATTCATTTTCAAAAGACTTGTTCCATTTTGAACTTGAACAAAATTACCTTTTGATAAATTATTTATAAAAGTGTTATTTATAATATAAACTTCATGAGCAGATGTGTTTGTTAGTCCTTCCAATCCATATCCCAAAATATTTGAATTTTGAGTTTGAGGTCCTTGCTCAATAATATTTCCCATAATTAAAGCTGTTCCACCATTTGGCAGGTCAATACTTCTACTTGCAGTACCTGTGCTTTCATCACTTAGTCTATTATAAGTAATTATATTAACATTTGCTCTACTCTTTAGTTCATGTCCAATATTTGCGTGATGAGTATAGTTGTATCTAAAAGTTAAAGTATCAATATGACCGATGTAAAGATTATGAGAATATCCATCTCCAAATCCATTATAAGCAAATTCAGTATATTCTATAAGCAAAGAACTTTGAGCCATAGCACCGCATAAAATACCATCATCATTATTATGGAAATAGCAATGTCTAACATTTAGATTTTTACCTTCAAACCTTATTCCTGCACCATTTTGATCTATCACAGTGCATTCTGAAAATTCTATCCATTCAACTGTTACATTATTACCACCAATAACCCAAATTGCTTTTCCTCCGTAGTTTTTACCACTTGCTTTTAGATGAGCAAAGCCACCAACTCCTTTTATTACCAAATTACTAGCTGACCAATAAGCTACATCACCTGAATATACTCCTGCATCTATTTCAATCGTATCTCCACTTTTGACAAGGCTTGCCACTTGACTTGGTTTGGTATAAGTTCGAGAAGGACCTACTTTCCAAACATTTGATGTTGGTGCTATCTTTGGAATAAACATTGTATCTAATTGTAATTTCCAACCATTGTTAGTTCCGCTTCCAGAATAAGCTCCTCTATAAGTCCAAGTGTATGAATCTTTATTGAAATCTTTATCCCAATCAGTATTACTCTGAAACAAAGTGCTTGGTGTGATTGTTCCTGAAAGTTTTCCAGTTTGAGGATATAAATTCAAAGTAGAAATATCAGTTGTTGCTGAAACAACATAATTACTTGCGTTAGTATAAGTATCTGTTACATTATTTAATATATCTGTAAAATTTGTAATTGGAGCATCTGCAAAAACAGCATTACTATAACAATATTGTTTGAAATTTATATCCGGATTGTAAAGCCTAATTGCACCAGAATTATTAGCAGTCCAAACCGTATTATGAAAGATTTTTATATCCTGAGGGCTTACTCCATTTTGAGGAGTAATATAAACTGCTCTAAACCCTGATGGGTCAAAATGATTAACAAATATATTGTTATACAGCATGATTTTACCTGTACCTTGGAACAATGCTTCAACTGGATTATTATAAAAAAAGTTACTATATATTTCATAATAATCTAATGATCCAAAACCAGTGGTAGCAAAACCACCAACTAGTAAGTTCGGTCTTGCACTTCCACCAGTTGAGGAATTTGCATCTTTTGAAAAGACATTATATCTTAGAACTGTTTTACCATTTACTGATGTTTCAGGAAGTAATTCTCTTTCACCATTTAGTTGATGTTTGATTTCAATATTATATCCAATTGTACTTGCAATAAAATTATTTTCAATTATACCGTTTACAAATGGTTTTGTGCCATCTGAATTGCCAAGGTACATACCAGTACCAGCACCAATAATGCGATTTTTTCTAATTACCCAATTCCAAGCAGGGCATTTTGTGCTAATCCCAACTATTTGTTGATTATTGCCATAATTAATAATATTCAAATATTCGATTGTGATATGATGTGCATAATTACCAATTGTTCCTTCTGCCTTTACTGCATCAACTGCTTGATTCATTCCATCTAATTGTAGATTTTTGATAATCAAATATTCACATTTTGTTAAGCTAATAGTGTTACAGCAAGATTGAGCTTGGAAGTTTGTAGCATTCCCACTTCCTATGATAACAATTGGGTCTGTTGCAGTACCTACTCTAGTATTTAACGTAAGATTATTAACATAAGTGCCAGATGAAAGTGACAAAGTATCTCCAGCTACAAGAGTAGCTAAATAGGAAGAATAACTTGATGGATTGGCATTTATTAATTTTGCATTTAATGATAAATAGGAAGTCCAAACAACAAAAAACATAATTATAATTACTACTCTTCTCATTTTTTTATCCCAATTAAATAGTCTTAAGTCGTTATTTTAAAATTAAATTAATTTAATTAAACAAACTTACAACAATTATTAAATATATAAAATAGATATTTGTAATAAATAAAAAAAAGCAAAATAACAAAAGTTAGATGCTCTTTAAAGAGTCTAAAAATTAATAATTTAATTAACTATATGAAAATTGAGAAGTAGAAGATTTGAATTGCTTTTTTCAAAACTATCTCAAAAGGGTAGCTTTGTTTATGTGTAAAGAAAAACTGACACTTATTGTTCAAAAAAAAAAATATTTTTACAAAATCAAGAATTTATTAATATTTTCAAAGAATTGTCAAGTAATTTATGAAACATAAAATTTGTGATGTCGTAATTCTAATATGTTTCTAATTTTATAATTTATCATTAAAGGTAATAAATGGACAATCAAATCACAAGAACTAATAATAAGTTCAAAGATTCAATCTTATTAAGATTGGCTTCAATATCAGTAATAATATTATTACTACTCATTCCAATCAATAACTAAATGGGGAGGCGAGCAAACAATAAAAGGATTAGTTTTAACAATACCATTCAAATCTTATGAAAGTATTTTGGAAAGTGGAACTACAAATAAATACAAGTATATAGAAACAATTAAATACGCTCATTTCTTGCCAGAGAATTTGAATATTGAAGGAATTATTAATCCTGAGATAAGATATAGAAACATATATGAAGTTGTTGTATATAATACAATTTTAAATTTAAATGGGAATTTTGATTCACCTAATTTTGATGAATTTAAAATTAAAGAAGAAAATATACTTTGGGAAGATGCTTTTGTTTCTTTGGGAATGTCAGATTTGAGAGGTGTTCAAGAAAATGTTAGTCTAAAATGGGGACAAAATAATTTATCATTCAATCCTGGTAATATAATTAATGATGTCATAAGCAATGGTATGAGTACCAAAGTACCTATTAATATTTCAGATAAAAAAGTAAATTTTTCATTAAATTTAAACATAAATGGTAGTTCAAATTTGAATTTTGTTCCATTAGGAAAAGTATCAATTGTAAAAATAAAATCTAAATGGAAAACTCCAAGCTTTGACGGAGCTTTTTTACCTGACAATAGAAATGTTGGTGATAACGGATTTGTTGCAAAATGGGAAGTATTACAATTAAATCGTGCGTTTCCCCAAAGCTTTATAGGAAGTATTAAAGGCATCGATGAATCTTCGTTTGGTGTTAATTTAAAAGTACCTATTGATGAATATCAAAAAAGCATGAGATCTGCTAAGTATGCAGTTATATTTATTTCACTTACATTTTTAATATTCTTTTTTGTGCAGATACTTAATAATGTTCAAATCCATCCAATACAATATCTAATAGTTGGTTTGGCACTTTGTGTTTTTTATACATTACTAATTTCAATCTCCGAACATTTGAAATTCGATATAGCATATTTAATTTCGAGTATTTCTATAATTTCAATGATAACTTTATATGCAAAAAGTATATTCAAAAATAAAATATTAACTTTAGTTTTATGTTTTATTTTAGCATTTATTTACATATTTATTTATATAATAATTCAAATGGAAGATTACTCTTTACTAATAGGTAGTATTGGATTATTTACGATTCTAGGTGCAGTTATGTATTTGTCAAGGAAAATTGATTGGTACTCTGTTAAAACAAATGAAAGTACTTTAAAAGAAGAATAAATTAACTAAGGCTAAAAATTATACAAAGCTACCTCAAAAGGGTGGCTTTGTTTTTTGTTTTGAATATAGAAAAATTTAATTGTATTTTTGAATATTATCAAAATTAAAACTAGTCTTATGAAAAAAATATTTGTATTATTTATTTTAACTTCTTTATTTTTAGTAGCTTCAACAAAGATTAACACCCTTAAGTTCGCTGGTGAGTATAAATTAGAGTACTTAAATAAATAAAAGAAAAAGGGATGGATTACTGTTTATCCAGAAAGTGATAGTACAATATTAATTTATTTAGAGATTAACAATGGATATCCTTCGTAAAATAGTGGGCAATTATTTTCAAGAATAAAATTAATTAATAATAATGGTATTTACTTTAACAATGATGATGGAATGCAATGTAAAATAACTTTTAAATTTATTGAGAATACAATATTGGTTGAATCATTTGATGGATTTGATGATTGTAGATTTGGAGGTAGTGTTTATCCAGATGGTAAATACAAAATATTTTCAAACAAAATACCAAGTTATTACATTGATGGCGAAGGGAAAAAGCATTATTTTAAAAATTACAAATAATATGAAAGTATCAAATATATATTTGCTGTTAAATAATAAAATAGAGATTCTTGATTTTAAAAAGTATATTTATGAGGAATTCATAGAATATAAAAACAATATTATTAATAGAACATTAGTTATCAACTTAAATATTGATGATGATTGCGAATTTATTTTTACAAAAATTAATATGATAACATTGTGTTCGTATTTTAAATTAGGTTATATTGATAATTATGAATTAAATTTTATTGTGGATACAATTGAACTAAGTGAAGCAATAGATTACGAAATAGAAGAATTATCCGATTATATCTTCTTAATGGCAAATCCTGAAATAAATGGTCAATTCTCAATTGATATAGCAAACAACATTATTAATATATTGCAATAATGAATATTTATATTATTATTATGTAACATAATTCATTATCAAGTATTAATATGTAATTGGCTTTACACTTCTCAAATATATTAAAATTAAAACAAAGGAAAAGGATGAAAGTTACTTATTATTTATATATTGTTGTATTTATATTATTTTCTTTTGAATTTAGTACTTCTACTGTACTACCAACTTTACCTCAAGTATTTATTCAAACTGATTATATTCCACCTACAAATGGTAAGATTATATCAGTTTCGACAAGTACAGAATTTTCAGCAGCTTTATTATCGTCAAATTTAGGTGATATAATAGAATTGGAAGCAGGTAAAACTTTTACAGGTACTTTCTTTTTACCCAATAAATCTAGTGGAAATGGTTGGATTTATATTCGCTCTTCTGCATATTCTAAGCTCCCATTTCCTTGCAATAGAGTAAGCCCAAATGATGTGAGCAATATGCCTAAAATTGTTGCTAAAGCTGGGAGTGAGGGAGCAATTCATACTGCTTCAAAAGCACACCATTTTAGATTTATTGGAATTGAATTTGCTCCAGTTGATAACAACTTTTTATATAATGTGATAATTATTGGCAATGGCGAAACATCAATATCAAATCTTCCCAATAATATAGTTTTTGATAGATGTTACATACACGGCGACCCAAAAGCAGGCAGTAGGAGAGGAATATTGATGAATGGCAATTACATTTCAGTAATTGATTCATATATTTCAGATTGTAAAGAAGATGGTGCTGATAGCCAAGCATTAGGTTCATATAGTGCAACTGGACCAATGAAAATTGTAAATAATTATCTTGAAGGAGCTGGAGAAAATGTTATGTTTGGAGGTGCAGATCCAAGTATTCCAAATGCAGTTATGTCTGATATTGAAATTAGATGCAATCTATTTTTTAAGCCATTGACATGGATGAAAGAACTATGGGATATTAAAAATCTTCTTGAATTCAAAAATGCACAAAGAGTTTTGGTTGAAGGAAATAGATTTGAAAATTGCTGGCCAAATGCACAAAATGGCTTTGCGCTTTTGCTTACACCTAGAAATCAAAATAATACTGCTCCTTGGTCTGTAGTTCAAGATGTAACTATAAGAATGAATACATTTGTCAATATAGCTCAAGGAATAAATTTATCTGGATATGATGCTCCAAATAAAAGCGAACGCACTTCTCGAATACTTATACAAAATAATGTATTAAATGTAACTAATCTTGGAACTGGTGGAGAT
Organism: Candidatus Kapaibacterium sp.; assembly: GCA_026390675.1. Lineage (GTDB taxonomy): Bacteria > Bacteroidota > Ignavibacteria > Kapaibacteriales > UBA2268 > JAPLFM01. The sequence goes on from JAPLFM010000325.1 coordinate 14,144, forward strand.
GGAAGACTTTTCCAAATCCTGAATGGTTCAACTGATGTAGTTATAGATCATAATACTGGATTCTGCACAAATGCTTATTTAGTAGCTGATGGTTCACCCAAAACTGACAATTTTGAATTTCGTAACAATATCGTTTCTTATGCAAATTATGGATTTATTGGTAGTGGTACTGCTTATGCAAACACAACTTTGAGTGCATATTTTAATCCTAATTGGCTAATTACTAAAAATGTAGTTATTGGTGGCTCGGCAAATAACTATCCAGTTGGTAGTTATTTCCCTTCAAATCAACAAGCAGTTGGTTTTGTTGATTATGCAAACGGAGATTATAGACTTAAATCATCAAGTACATATAAAAATTTAGCAAGTGATGGTAAAGATATTGGTGCTGATATTGATTCTATTAATTTAGTTAGTACATATAATTGTGGTGTGATTAATTCTATTGAAGAAGAAAAATCTATAAATCAATTTGGTATATTTCCTAATCCAGCAAGTTCAATCATTGAATTTAATGATAAGAAAGTTGAGCAATTTGAAATATCAAATATCTTAGGACAAGTAGTTTGTAAGGGTGAAAATATGTCTAAAATAGAAATATCTAATTTACTTAATGGTACTTACTACCTAAAAGCTAAAACAAATAATGAAACATATTTTAGAATATTTGTAAAAGAATAAATTGAAAGTTTATTTGTAAATTTAAAAAGGCAATTTAACTATAAAGTCAAATCGCCTTTTATTTTATCCAGTTAGGGCTAATTACTGAACAATAGTTCTTTGGATTGCTGTTTCACCTTGGTCTGTTTTCAAGACAATATAATACATACCAGAAGCTAAATTATTTGGCAAGTTTATTTGGTCTGAATGGTTGCCTTTTTCAGTATAAACATTTGATTTCAAATCTGCTATATGCATACCTGTTAAATCATTTAAACTTATAGATATATTTTTGGCAACTAATAAATCATAACTTATAGTTACTTTTTCTTTAGCTGGGTTTGGAGCAACTCCTAAGTTTTTAACATCACCATCGCAAGCTTTCCATACATCCATTAGTGGTGCTGCGTTTGGTGTGTTACCACATGTCTCACCTGATTTACTTGCATTATATTCGATTGAAAGCATCTTCGCATACTTAGTTGGCAATGAATTAATCAACTCTTCATTAGGTTCGTACCAAAGTATATAATCAATATTATTATTATCAAATTTAATTGAAATTGGAATAAGTTTATTAATATCTTGATATTCTTCTAAACATTTTAATTCTTTATCTTTATTAAATATAGCTGAGCCAAAAGCTGGCATTTCATCAAAATCTTTTGCAGCCCATTCCATATCTTTGACACCACTAAATTGTGCAATTCCACTAGTATCTTGTTTGTCATATTTATAAGTTCTATTAGTAATTATTGCCTTCATTTCTTTGTCATTTTGCATTGAATCTTGTTTACTATGTTTGATTTCAGATTTTGTAACTACAACAACATTTTTATTATCAGAAAGATCTCCATTTGTAATTGTTTGTTTGTCAATATTAATTTTAATTTTTCTTAATTCTGAATTTAATTTAGATAATTGTGATAAATTTAAACCAATGTTGTCATTAGGATTTAAAGTATCAAATGGGAACGAGTATTTACCATCTTTAATTGAATCTAATTTATTACTAAATTCATTTTCATTGTCTAAATGTCTTATACGAATTACATCACTAATACTAACTTTCATAGCTGATTTTGGAATATCTTCAACTTTTTTATCATCACTAGGCTTGCATTTATATAATTTTTGAAGCATTTTGTGCATACTTGAATCACTTTTCCAAGAAGTTAATACTTCGTTTAATCGATTTTGATAATCATTCTTTTCTATAACTTTTAAGTCTTTTATAGGCATATCCAAAATACTTTCATCAATTACTTCTGATTTTTTATCATTTTGTTTTAACTGTATTCTTTTTTGTATTTTAATTTTATCTTTATCAAATTTTACTTTTACATTATTCGACATATTAGTAATATTCGAATCATGAGACATATCTTTATATAAATTTTTATAAATACTTTGAATATTTGAATCATTAATCATTTTAGCTATAGTGTTTTTATCAAAATTAAATGAAGGCATTTTTCTCATACTATCCAAAACTGCTAATTTACTCAAATCCAATTTGCTAAGATATTTATCAATTACCCCATTCAGCTTATCTTTATCAAATGAATATCCCATATTCATCTTCATATTTGAATCCACTTCCATAATCATTCCTAGTCCCAATTCATCACTATTGAAATGTGCATTAAGTTGCATTTCTTTTCTTGATTTATTAGGTGTGTTATTTGAATCAACTTCAATAATAGAGGAATTCTCATCTTTTTGATTATTTTGATTATCTTCAATATTTGAAGTTACAATATTAATTTGAGTTGAATTTTCAGCTTCGTCAGCTACCAAAACTTGCCCTGGTTTCAAAGTCATATTAAATTTTTCTTTAGGATTATGTAGTATATTCTTTCTAATTACTATTTTGTTAGCATTTTGATTGTGAGCTATAGCTTGATAATTAATAGCTGTTTGTTTATTAGTATCAATTGGTTTGTCATTTATTATTTCTGTGTTCTTAATATTTTCTCTTGTTTTATGAATTTTATTTCCAGATTTAATATAATTTTCACTAAAGATACGTTTAATACTTGTATCTTTTTGTGCCATTTCTATAATTTGTTGAACTTCAGAATCATTTACAGTTAATGAAACCTGAGGACATGTAGTATCTTTTTGATCTAATTCTTCATTAGTTTTTGATTTTCTAAATTCAACAATTGACATTTCTGCAGCAGAAGTTAGATGATCATTTTCTTTGTTGCTTAAATCTATACTCATTGTCCTTACAGACACGTTTGGATTATTATCACTAATAGTAGCAATTGGTAAAGTTCCATCTTTAGTAGTTACATTTGCCAAAAGAGCATTTCTGTTTTTCCCAGTGAAAAGACTTAATATTTTGTTCCCGTTTCTATCTGTTACAAACTTTGGTTCTGGTGATTTAACATTACCATTACTCCTTTCAATAGCAGAAGAGTTTTTAGTCAATGTTACTTTTCTTGGGTTTTTAGAATCTTGCAAAGCAGTGAACTCAATTGTGCTATTATCAATAAGTTTAACACCTAATTTTTCTAATTCAGCTTTATTTAGAACAATTACATTTGCACTCTGAATATTAAAACTATTTTTGTCTTTCTTTTTATCCTTGTTCGTGTTTTCATCTTTTATAATATTAGCTGTATCTTTTTCAAATACAACTTTTGTTTCTATTTTTTTAATCGGTGCTGTACGAAGTTCTACATCTTTGCTATTTGATGGTAATAATTTGTCAGTTTCTACTTTTTTATCTGTATTATTATTACTTGCAATTACTTTCGATTCATTAATACTATGATTATCTTTATTAATAAAGTCTGTGTTGTTAATTGCAAATAAGCCTGCAAATACCGCAGCAGCAGCTGTTGTGGCTATAAATCCCATTTTAATTTTCCCTTTTGTTGATGATTTACTTAATTTAGCAAAGTCTTCATTTTCTATCAACTGTCGCGATTCAGATTGAGAGATAATTGAATTATCATTTTTTGCTAATTCGAAATAATTATCAAGATTGTTGTTTAAAAAGTCGTTATTCATAATTTAACCTTTGCAGTATATAGCCCATCTACTGATTTTGTTTGTTTTGTATTTTCATTTATATTATGTAAAAAAAACTTTGGTTCATCTTTTACTTTTAAAAGTTTTACAAGCTCTTCTCTTCCTCTTTTTAGTCTAGACTTCACTCCAGAAACTGACCCACCTTGAATATCAGCAATTTCTTCTATTGAAAAGCCTGATATCTCAAAAAGTGTAATAGCTTCTCGTTTCTTTAATTCCAATTTGTTAAGCGCTTTATACAGTATTTCAATATCTAAATTAACTTCTGCATTTGGATTAACTGACTGATAATCTTGATGTGTTGTAGAACTAAAAGGAATAAACAATTTATTTCGCCAAATTCTTCGTTTGTGTAATCTACTTGCAATGGTAAATAAATAGCTTTGAAAAGCTTGTTTGCTTTCAAGTTTTTCATATCCTTCATAAGCTTTTAGAATTGTTTCGCTCATCAAATCTTTTGCATCATCATAATCACGAGCCATTGCTCTTGTGAATCTTGATAGCGACAAACGTGAATCTTCCAATTGCTTTAAGAATTCTTCTTTAGTTACATTTTCCAAATATAAGTCCGAAGTAAAACGAATTTAAATATTATGTTTTAATTACATTAGGTATGTGTCACAAAACGCGAATAAGTTTCAATTTATTTTAAATAATTGGTTCTTCTCTATTTTGAGTGGGTAATTTAAAAATATTTCTTAAATTGCATTTATGGAAAGCAAAGAAA
>JAPLFM010000298.1:0-1284 GCA_026390675.1 Candidatus Kapaibacterium sp.
AGAAGATTCCATCCTGCTCCTTTTAATATAACAAAATCTTTCACAGAGATGACTCTAGTGATTATAAAAGAGTGCAAAAAAGGATTTATTTATATTTATTATCAATGACTTAGAGATATTTTAAATCAACTAATTAATACACCCACATAAATGTGGGAAAAATTTCTTTTGCTCTTAGACTAAGTTTTACTTGGATTTTAACATAAAAGGAATCTGTTAGTAATAAACTAAAGGCATATATTGTTTATCAATGTAATGATTCAATTCCATTAGAAGAATTTACATTTAGCCAATTGAAAATTGTAGAAACAATAATCAATTGCAATAGTGGAGCTTCTTCAATACTAAGTTCAAAACAAATTGGATTTTCTAATCATGATCAAAATAAAAATCATAACAACTATGCTAATCCTGTAATAAATGCAAGTAAAGATGGTAATTTTTATTCTTGGAGTTCACAATATGGAATTATAAGTTCTTTTAAAAAGCCACAAGATTATGATTTTTCTACTTTTGGTTTTGATACAATAGGTGTAAATAATGTAGGTGAAGGCTGTTCAACAATGGATTTTCAGCATCCTTCTTTGAATCCCTATTCAATTATGTTTAATGCCAACAGTGTAAAAAATGAAAATCAAGCATCATTAGTTTTTCAAGGAAGCAATTGTTTGTATGAAGATAATAGCTATATTTATTTTTCAAGATTAAAATTAGATTCAAATAATAAAGTTTACCATTATCAAGTGGATAATAATTCGACCAATTATCAGTATCCAAAAGGAAGTGCATTTTTCTTTTTAGATTCTGGTCGAACAGTAAGGTTTCATTGGGGAGCAAAACAGGGTAAATTCCCAAGTGTTTATAGGTCTTTAAAGTCAACATTATTTAGATATGAATCGATAGCGTGGGAACGTAGATATGCAACTACAAATTCTCAAGTGTTTGCACTAAACATAATGGATATTAATCAATTTAATTCAAGTAATTTATCGACTTGGAATATCACTTCTATAGCACATTTGTCACCAGCCGAAGGTTTGGGCAATGATGATGCTGGTAAACCAGTATTTGGTAATCCAAAAGAAGTTGATAGAAGTAATTATTTTAACCCTGAATTACGTGGCAATACAATAATGAATTTTACTTGGGGTAATAAAATTTATCACATTCCTTTAGATTATAATAGCACTATCACAGATACAAGCTTTGTAGATGAAGCTAAAGCATTGCGAAGTATAAAATATGTAGCTAATGGAAAGTTACCTCATTTAATGAATGGACCTA
>JAPLFM010000298.1:1347-11206 GCA_026390675.1 Candidatus Kapaibacterium sp.
ATGAAGCTGGAGATGAAATTAACTCAAGTTATGGTTTTGCAAATGACACCACATTTTTAATGATGACAAAAGCAAAACTCAATGATTATGATTTGCAAATAAAATTGCCTTTGAGCATGATTGATAGTGTACTTACTTATAATAATAGTGATACAATTTATTCAAACTGGTTCAATGTTGGAAGTTCAGCACAATTGAGTTTTGTATATAAAGGTTCTGATATGACAAAAAATGCTTGTTATATTCAGAGAGCAGATACAAACTTGAAATATTATTTAACTCTAACCCAAACAAATGACACAATTTATAATTTAGTGAATTACAATATGATCAATGGCAATAATCACGATTACAGATTAGTAATACAAAGATTAGATTCAAATTCTAGATATAACGAGGAAATTTTATTGGGTGACTTACATTACAATGACACTTTGTTTTTTAAATCAAACAATAGATTTGATAGTAAAACAATAGATTTAGCTACATATAAAGAGACATTTAGTAAAATATATCCCAATCCAAATGATGGTAAAATAAACTTACTTTTAGCTATTGATTACGATAGGGATAATAAAATAATATTACTTATTTCGGACATAACTGGTCAAGTGATTAAAGAATTTACCACTGACTACAAAGACCAAATTAAACTTGACATGAGTAATGTTACAAATGGTAGTTACATACTACAAATTAAAGGATATAAACACGACAAACCAACAACAGAAACATTACAATTTAAAATAAATAAGTAATAGAAATACAAAGCCTGCTTGAAAAAGTGGGCTTTTTTTTGCTGTTTCGATTTACCCGTTCTGAATGACGGAATTAATAAATAATAACCCTGAAATAGACATTTGTTTAAGTTCAGGGTATATTTGATAATTTATATTATGAAATATTAATGTTTTTTAGGTTCTTCAGTTTTGTGTTCTTCTTTAGCAGGTTCAGCAGAGTGATGCTCTCCAATAGGCGATTCTAAAGTTTTTCCAATAGGATCAGCAGCATTAATAAATTCGACTGCACCAGTTTCAATATTATACATAGCACCAACTACATCAATAGTGCCAGCTTGTTTCATTTCTCTCAAAATATCACTTTTTTCAAGAATTTCTTTAATAGTCAACTGCACATTTACTTTAGCAACAGCTTCAACAAATTCATGATTTTTTGAAGTTCTTTCCTCGCCAACTGCTGTTTTAACAAAATCTAATGCTGGTTTGATTTCTTTAACAATCGCACTAATATTTCCTAATTGCACATTGTCGCAAGTACCTTTAACTCCTCCACAATGATTATGTCCAATAACAACAACTAGCTTAGAACCAGCAACTTTACAGGCATATTCAATACTTCCAAGAATCTCAGGAGTGGCAAAGTTTCCGGCAATTCTAACATTAAACAAATCTCCAATACCTTGATCAAAAATAATTTCAGAAGAAGTTCTAGAATCAATACAACTCAAAATCACCGCACCTGGATATTGTCCAGCAGATGTTTTTTTAATTTGATAACCAAAATCCCTATCAGTAGAGATACCATCAAGAAATCTTGAATTTCCATCTTTTAATCTTTGAAGTACCTGAGCAGGAGTCATTTTCCCTTGAATTTCTTTTGTCATTACTTCAGTAGATAAAATTTTATCATCTTCTGGTTTTTTTTCTTCTTTATGCCCACACGAAAGCAACAAACTAATAGACAAAACTAATAATGCACTTTTAATCTTAGAACCTATAAACATAATATAACCTTTTTATTGAATGATAATTTAATTACTAAATACAATTACTTTGTAACAGGTTTGCCTTCAGTTTTCCATTTTTTAAAACCTTCAGACATATCATAAATCGTTTTAAATCCTTTTTTCTTCATTATATTGGCTGCTTGCGAACTTCTACCTCCAGAATAGCAATAAACAAAAACTGGCTTACTCTTATCTAATTTACCAATATTTGTTTCAAAATCTGACTCATAAATATCATAGTTGATTGCACCTAGTAAATGGTCTTTTTTGAATTCGTCAGAAGTACGTACATCTATCAACTGAGCATTTGTACCAGCACTTTTCAATTTTGATTCAAACTGGTTTATATCCATTGTCACATTTTGAGCAAATAAATACAATCCAATAGAACAAACAAAAATTAACAATGCAACTTTAAGAAATGTAGATCTCATTTTTTCCTTTTAAACCTTAATAATTATAATTTTAGATTTCATCATTGTGTTTGCCTTTTAATATGTTTCTTTCTAAGAAACTTATTATCTCGCCAGCAATATCGAGTTTGGTAGCAGTTTCAATTCCTTGCAAACCGGGTGAAGAATTTACTTCTAAAATTAAAGGTCCTCTAGAAGATTGCAAAATATCAACTCCAGCAACTTTAAGCTCCATAGCTTTTGCAGCACCAATAGCAGCCTCTTCTTCTTCTTTGCTTAATTCGATAATAGTGGCAAATCCACCACGATGCAAATTAGATCTGAAGTCACCCTCTTTACCTTGTCTTTTCATTGAGCCAACTACTTTCCCATCTACTACAAAGGCTCTAATATCTGCACCACCAGCTTCTTTAATAAATTCTTGAATTAATATATTGGCTTTCAAACCAGAAAATGCTTCAATTACAGATTTTGCCGCTTTTTGAGTTTCAGCAAGAACAACTCCTAAGCCTTGAGTTCCTTCTAAAATTTTAATAATAAGAGGAGGTTTGCCAAGTTGTTTGATTATTCCTTCTACATCATTATCTTTTGGATGATTGGCAAATATTGTTTTAGGAATACCAATACCTAGTTGCGAAATAATTTGCAAACTTCTTAGTTTATCTCTTGAGCGAACAATTGATTGAGAGCCATTGGCACAAAAAACATTCATAACTTCAAATTGTCTAACTACTGCCGTACCAAAAAAAGTAACAGAAGCACCAATTCTAGGTATAAGTGCATCAAAATCACTTAATTCCTCACCATTATATTGAATTTTAGGATTGCCTCCTTCTATCAAGATATTACACTTAGTATGGTCAATAACACTAACTTCATGCCCTCTTTCTTTAGCAGATTCAACTAGTCTTCTCGTAGAATAAAGTTTAGAATTTCTAGATAATATTACTATTTTCATTTTTTACACCATTTTTTATATTCGAATTTAACAAATATTTTTTTGATACATCAACAATAAATTTACCTTTTAATATTTTTCTTCCAATTAAAACAGGACTTCTCATTTTACTTCTATTAGTTAAAGTAAATTCAACTAAATATACTTTAGTTTCAAACTTTACTTTAATTTTAATTTTAAATCTTTTTTGGATTGTTCCATTGGAACTACGAACTTTTGCAATTGAGTATTTATCAAAATTGAAGGGACGATTATTGAAGTTAATATGTTTTGGATCAAAGAGCTCACATTTCAAAATAGTTTTTTCGCCTATTTTTTCTTCTCTTATTTTATGGCAATGTAAAGAAGAAGTATAAGCACCAGTATCAATTTTAGCTTCAACTCCATTGAGATTGAAGTCTATAAGACTGATATATTCTTTTCTTCCAATTATTTGTTTAACTTTTGCCAATACTCTTTTGTAGAAATTGAATAATATTTAGCAAAATAAAGAATAGTTTATATATTTGCAATGTATTTTATTCAAATTACAATAAAAACATAAAAAAGAACTAACCCTTTAAAGCTTTTTCTATATTTTTGTCTGGAATAATCCACATTAAAGCAACTGTTAAAAAAATAGCTCCTGAAATTATTGGGTTATAATATGCTAATGGAATTGAAGAAGCATATCCAATTGTAGAAACAATACCTTTTTTATTAAGATTTTTAAAAGCTTCTTTTAATTTTTCAATATCGTGTGAATTTTTTTCAACAGATTTTTGCAAAAAAGTAAAAGCTACGCCACACAAAAGCAGCAATATACCATATAATGCTACCGTATTTGATTCGAAATGATTTTCACCCATCCAACCTGTTGCAAAAGGGACTAAAGAAAGCCAAAATAATAAATTTATATTTGCCCAAATTATTCCAGAAGATATTTGCTTGACAGAATGTAAAAGATGATGATGATTGCCCCAATAAATCCCAACAAACATAAAGCTCATAAAATAACTTATGAATACGGGTATAAGTGCATATAATTCGGCCCATTGACTACTGTGAGGGATCTTGATTTCAAGAACCATAATAGTAATGATGATAGCAATTACACCATCACTAAAAGCTTCTAATCTAGTTTTATTCATTTTGCTTGAAATTATTTTAAATTAAAAATTAGATGGTTATTTGAAAATACATATAATCAAATTACTTAAAACTTGCAAAAACATTGTTAAACTACACATACCTATATTAATTTTAAATCTATTATTAGACAGCATTAAATAATCAAATATTTCATTATACTTAAATACAATTGCAATCCAAATTATATGTAAAGCTAAAATAAAAGTAACATTCCTATAAAAACCATTAATATCAGAAAAAACTTTAACAAATATTAATGTTAAAACAAATTCTAAAATTAAAAAAGCGATTATAAAAATCATTTTCTCTTTCATTTTATTCCACAGTTACTGATTTAGCTAAGTTACGAGGCTGATCTACATTACATCCAAGCTTTAAAGCCATAAAATATGCCATCAATTGCAATGGCACAACAGCCAAAATTGGATTAAGCATTGGTAAAGTATTAGGTATATAAATCACATGGTTTGCAACAAGTTTGATTCTTTCATCACCTTCATTGGCAATTGCGATTATTTTTCCTTTTCTTGCTTTTACTTCTTCAATATTTGAAAGCACTTTGTCATAAATTTCATCTTGTGTTGCAATGAATACAACTGGCATATTTTCATCTATCAATGCAATTGGACCATGTTTCATTTCTGCAGCAGGGTAACCTTCAGCATGAATGTAAGAAATTTCTTTAAGTTTTAAAGCACCTTCCAAGGCTAGTGGGAAATTAAAACCTCTTCCAAGGTACAAGAAGTTTTTAGCATGAGCATATTCGTCAACAATTTCTTTTATTTGTTTTAATTGATCAAAAACTTTTGTAATCTTTTCAGGAAGTTCTGAAATTTCTAATGCAATACGTTTACCATCAAGTTGGGAAAGAGTTCTCATTCTACCAAGCATCAATGCTACAAGAGCCATAACTGTTAATTGAGAAGTAAATGCTTTAGTAGATGCAACTCCAATTTCAGGTCCTGCGTGAAGGTAAGTTCCAGCTTCGGTTTCTCTAGCTATAGAGCTACCAACTACATTAACAAAGCCAAGTACAGTAGCACCTTTTTGTTTAGCTTCTTTTACTGCGGCAAGAGTATCTGCAGTTTCACCACTTTGAGAAATAGCAAATACTACATCTTCAGGTCCAATTACTGGATTGCGATATCGAAACTCAGAAGCATATTCTACTTCAACAGGTATGTGAGCCAATTGTTCAATCATATATTCTGCTACTAAAGCAGCATGCCAAGAAGTGCCACAAGCAATGATAATAATCCTTTTTGCAGTTCGAAGTTTTTCAATTACAGAATTTAATCCACCTAACTTAACATTTCCTTTTTCAATTAAAAGTCTTCCACGAAAAGCATTTTTAACAGTTTCTGGTTGTTCGTAGATTTCTTTAAGCATAAAGTGATCAAAACCACTTTTTTCTATTTGTTGTATATCAAATTCGATAGCTTCAATTTGTCTTTTTGTTTCTTCATTAAGTACAGTTTTAGTTATAAAACCTTCACGAGTAACAATGACCATTTCGCCATCATCTAAATATATTACTTTGTTGGTGTGGGCAATAATAGCAGCAGCATCAGAAGCAATAATATATTCATTTTCTCCAATACCAAGCACCATTGGGCTACCCATTCTTGCAGCAATAATTTTGTCAGGTTCATAAGATGAAAGTACTGCAATACCATAAGTACCATCAACTTCGCTAAGAGCCATTCTAACAGCTTCTTCAAGATTGTTTACTTTTTCATAAAATGCACCAATGAATACTGCCAATACTTCAGTATCAGTATCAGTAAAGAAACTATAACCATCTTGTTTTAACTTTGTTCTTATTGCAGTATAATTTTCTATAATTCCATTGTGAACTACAGAAATATTACCAGTGTTATCTGTATGAGGGTGAGCATTTACATCATTTGGAAAACCATGAGTAGCCCATCTTGTATGAGCAATACCAATAGTGGTATTAATCAAATCGTGAGGAACAAGCCTATCCAAATTTTCAACTTTACCTTTTTGCTTTAATATATTAATTTTACCATTTTCAAGAAATGAAATACCAGCAGAGTCGTAACCTCTGTATTCCATTCTTTTAAGTCCGTTTACTAATAGATGAGAAGCCTTTTGATGACCGATGTATCCTACAATACCGCACATAATTAGAAGCCTTGATTTTATTCTTCAAAGAAGATTGTTTTTAATAAATTTCACAAAAATACGAAAAATTTTAAGTATTTTTTAATAATGTTGATAACATATATATTTTAGACGAGTTAGATAGTATTAAGTTTCAAATAATTTATAGAAATGTATTAAGTAACTGTTTTAAAAAGGCAAAACAATACTATTTTTTAATGTGAAACTAATATTTTAACATATTTGGTAGTAATTCCGTGGGATATTTTAACAAAGAAAACACCTTCTGGCAAATCTTCAGTTTGGATAGTAAGTTCACCTCTAAAAGTATCATATTCTCTAAGTGAAGTTTTCAAATTACTTTTTACTTTAACTCCATAAATATCATAAACTTCGATATTAGTTAGATCAAATTTGTAAATAGGACTCCAAATAACTCCAATTTTAGCATAAATATTTGCTGGAAGTGGTGAAGGGTTAAGAGTAACAAGGTCAGTCATTTCTTCAATTTGAGCTTCAACATCACTTGCTGGGCTTTCGTCAATGTATTTGTAGATGTTTTTATAGTCATAATTAGCGTCATAACTTTCTAAACTTTTCATTGCAACATAATGAATATTGCCATATTTATATAAAGGACTATAAGTATTACCTATAAACGAAGTAAAAGCTTGAGATTTCCACTCGTTATTTTCATTTTGAAAGTAATAAATTCCTAGACTAAAGTAGTGCAGTTTCCCGCCAATATTTACAATTGAAACAACTGTACTATCATTAAAAGTATGAATTAATTTATATTTGTCTTTATCCACTTCATATAAGTATGTATATGTGTCAGGTATATCTCCAATATAGGTTGCATATTCTTTCTTTGTTAAAAAGTAAAGTTTCTTATTAAATGTTACAAAGTCAAAAATACTAAATTTATTTAGTTCTGGGAATACAATTTTATTTTCCCATGTTTTAGAATTATCTTTAGAAACTTTTATTATTACTTTTGCACTATCATAAAAAGGTAATGTATAACCTAGTATCTTAGGATATTCTTTATGGTACCTAGCTTCATTACAAATCATTTCTAAATTATTTTCACTATTTTGATAAACACCATATATTATTAATGAATCAAAATTATGATAATTGATTTCTTTGAAATTTAAATCTGTGTTATATAATATTGAATAATGATTGATATACCATTTCTTTTGAATTACAAAATGTATTGAATCTTTTATTTTAATAATTCTATTAATTTTAGAATCTGAACCAATTACAATTGGGTTTGATATGTTTGTTTTAAATGAATTGCATGTATCAAAACTATAAAAGAAATTCTTTAACCAGGCTGATGAATCTAGATTACTTTGAAACAAGTAAAAATAAGCTCCATTATTATCTAAATAATTATAACCAGTATATGTCATACTATTTTTTGTACTTATTTTTTGATTTCCTATTGAAGGTAACCAAGTAGAGCCACCATCTGATGTTTTATAAAATTGTTTATATTCAGTTGATAAAACTCCTAAATCTTTATTAGAAAAGTTTACACTGGAACTCTGAGAAATTATTCTTGTTAAATTTGAAAGCAAATCCCAAGATATTGAATTATCTTGGGATTTAAAAATCGTTTTATCTTGTCCTACAGCTATAGTTAAATTAGAATCAATTTCAAAAATATTTTCAATTTGAAACTTTTCAAAGTAACTTTTAAATTTACAATTACTTTTGTTTTCAAAATTAAAACTCAAACCATCATTTGAAATTATACTAATTCCTTTGCCATTTATAGAATCACTTTTAGTATTATATAAATTTTTATTTGATTCATAGAGACTTGAGTTTTCTAATATTCCAAGACTATCCCATGTGCTTCCATAATCTTTTGATTTATATAAAATACTATTGTTAAGAGTGTATAAATTGTTTTTATAAGTTACAATATTATGAGCTTTATCCAAATTAAATTTATTTTTTAGTGTATCAATTTGCTTTGAATCAATATCATATCTTAATACAATCTTTTCAGTTGTAGGAATTAATATATATTTATCAATTATTGTAAAATAATTAAATTTGAAATTATTACTTGAAATTACAGTAGATGCAGTTTTAGTTATAGTATTATATTGAAAAAGTGTTGAGTATTTAGCAAAATAATATACATTATTACTAAAAGAAAATTGAGTAAAATCTTTAACAATGTATTTAATTTTAATTAGACTAGTAGTTTTGTCAGATAAATTATACTTAAAATCATAAATTGCTGTTGGATTTACACTTGTACATATTCCTTTAAGATTTCCATCAATATATTTGAAATCAATAATATTAATTGAATCTCCAATACATTCATGCTTCCAAGATTTAGCATTATCTTCAGAAATTAATAAACTACCATTTGAACCATAAATAAAAATCTTATTCTCAGCTTTTAATACTCCATTCAAATCTACATTTAACCTTACAAACTTTTCAGTATCAATTTGTGCAAACAAATTGATACTGAAGATAAATATTAAAAATAATAATCTCATATTTAAACTCTTATAAATAAAACTACTTAATTACAACCCATTGAAAAACATTCAGTTTCCCAATTTTGTGTATGATCAAACAAAATGTCAAAATATTGTCCTTCGCTATTCCAAACGAATTGCTCTGTAGTATTAGGAATAGTAGTCGAACAATTAATATTTCCAGTCATTGTAGTTGATATTTTGGTAACTTGATTAGAATAAGAACCATTTACCATAGTGTAACATACAGTAAATAAAGTTGTACAAGTATTTTCTAATCCTCCACATGGTACTAATTTTTGATATACAAGTGGTGCATTAAGATCATTTCCAGTTGGGGAACCATAATTAATAATTTTCTGACAAGGTCTTTTAGAAATCTGATAATACGTAATTAAATTCGTACTTCCACAAGGAGCTGGAGCATATCCATTAATTGAAGACCAATCAATTACTTGTTGATCAATACTAGACCAAAAATTAGCATTTATTAAATTATTATAACTTAATAAATTACAAGGGAAAGTAGTTGCTAATATTGAATAATATTCAATATTATAAGTATAAGACCCAGGAGCTCCAATCCTTGATAAACAAACATAAATTAGCCCTTCACAACCACCATAGCTTATAGGAATAGGTGCAAATAATGAATTAGGTTTGTCCCTACATCTATTTTGGAACTCAATTAATGTTTCTGCCTTAGAAATATTTAATACAAAGAACATCCCAAACAACAAAACTAATAACATCTTTTTCATAAAACACCTTTATAAATTATAAATAAAAATTAACTTATTCAAACTTATAAAAAAAAAAAACCAATTATTATGAAGAAAGTTATCAACATCTATGGTTTTATTGTTTAACACTAAACGAGTAAAGTATTACAAAAACTTTATATATATGGATCTAATTATTATTTTTTCATCACAATCATTCTAATTATATTAGACTTACCTTT
>JAPLFM010000065.1 GCA_026390675.1 Candidatus Kapaibacterium sp.
TAAATTAAATTAACATTTTTATCAAAGATAATTGTTAGAGGTAAGTCCTTGATTGATAAATAGATAGATAGATAGATAGATAGATAGATAGAATATATTTGTTTTAATCAATATAAAACATTATATTTGAATTAATATAAACATTAATTGAGCAAAACTATTGCGTTCTGTTTTCCAAGAAATTTTAAAAATCAATTTTTAGAACCCACCTTAATAAAATAAGAACAAAATTATGAATGACTTAAATTTAGAAATCGAAAAGAAAGATAATCAAATAATTGAACTGCAAAAAGAAATTGAAAGATTAAACAATATTGAAGAACTTTATGCTAATCTTAAATTGCATATACAAATTTCAGATGGTCTATTAGATTCAGTACCTGATGGTGTTATTGGATTAAATGAAAAGGGCTTAATTGTTATATTCAATAAAAAAGCTGAAGACTTATTTGGTTATTCAAAATCAGAAATGTTAGGCAATAGATTAGATTTTTTATTACCTGATAATTCATATCAAAATCATTCTGGAAATGTATCTAATTTTTTTAAAAATCCACAATCAAGACAAATGGGTAAAAGTAATAATGAATTTGTTGGAAAGAGAAAAGATGGAAGTCATTTTCCAATTTTAATTGGATTAAATTATTATAAGAGTGAAGTTGGTATGATTGCTTTAAGTAGCATTAAAGATATCTCAGAGATTCAGGCTAGCAGAGATGAAATCTCAAAGTTGTTATTTGCAATTGAACAAAGTCCTGTTTCTGTAGTTATAACAAATGCAAGTGGTAATATTGAATATGTAAATCCAAAATTTTCAGATTTAACTGGATATTCTATTAGAGAAGTAATAGGTCAAAATCCAAGAGTTTTAAAATCAGGGGAAAAGTCTGATGAAGATTACAAAGAATTATGGTCTAATATTACTAAAGGTGGAAGTTGGAAAGGTGAATTTCATAATAGAAAGAAAAATGGTGAATTATATTGGGAAGCTGCAACTATTTCTGCAGTTAAAAATATTCATGATGAAATAATAAGTTTTATAGCAGTTAAAGAAGATATTACAGATAAAAAGAAGATTGAAGAAGAAGTTAAAATTCTAATGGAAGAATTGATAGCTAAAAATAAATTAATAGAAGAGACAAACATAAAATTAGAAGCATCAATTAAAGAAAAAGATAAGTTTTTCTCTATAATTGCACATGATTTGAAAAGTCCGATTTCTGGGTTCCTCGGACTTTCTGAAGTTATGTCAAATAATTCTTATGATATGACTATTGATGAAATGAGAGAATATTCTAAACTTATGTTTGCATCAGCTGAAAGTTTGTATAAGCTTTTAGAAAATCTTTTAACATGGTCAGTATTAAAAAGAGGTTTGGTAAGTTTTAGTCAAGATAAAACTGACTTAAATCAAATTGTAGAAAACAATTTACATTTAATTGCTTCAAGAGCAAATCTTAAAGAAATTAGTTTAATAAATAATTGTTCTAATGAAATAAATGTTTTTTCAGATGCTTCAATGTTAAATGGAATATTTAGAAATTTAATCTCAAACTCAGTTAAATTTACTATTCGTGGAGGCAAAATAACTGTTGATGCAAAAGTTATAGATGGAATGGTTCAAATTAGTATTCAAGATACAGGAATAGGAATGCCAAAAGAAATGTTGCCAAAACTATTTTTAATTGGTGAAAAAACTTCAAGAAAAGGAACTGAAAATGAATCAAGTACAGGTTTAGGTTTGATGCTTTGCAAAGAATACATTGAAAAGCATAATGGAACAATTTGGGCTGAAAGTGAAGAAGGAAAAGGTACTACATTCTACTTTACTATGCCAATTTATAAACAATAAGATTAAAATATAAAAGATTATTGTTTTTTTCAAATCACAAATTTTTAACCATTGATAATAATAATTTCTAGTTCTTCTTGATATTTAGTCCATAATCCAACAATTTTATCTAAATTAGATTTTATTTCTTTATATTCATTTTGTGCTTTTGATGA
>JAPLFM010000061.1 GCA_026390675.1 Candidatus Kapaibacterium sp.
AACCTAGCTACATCTACAAAATCATACAAACTAAAAAATGAATCAGACAAAGATTACAAATACTTTGTTCGATTTCTTGAACTTGGTTCAGTTACTGAATTAGCAAACGAACTAAAAGGAAAAACCTCTGAACGAAATTTGTATTACATTTCTGAAAGAAATAATTGGGTTGAAAGAAAAAACAAAATCCAAACTAAAGTAAGTGTTAGCTCATTAGATAAAAATATTGACAAGTTAGCTAAAATTCAAGAACTAGAAATAGATAATACAATCGATAGTTTATATCTTGTAGAATTTACTATGAACAAAGTAATTTCAAAATTACAAAACAAATTAGAACTACTACTAGAAAATGAAGAAGAAAATATTGACAAAATAACTAAGCTAACAAAGGATATTAATTTAATAGTAAGTCAATATCGAAAAAACAGCAACAACCTAAAAGAAAAACTTGTAGATCTTGGGATTAAAAACAAACCAAAAGAAGAAGAAAAAGTACCAACTTTTAATTTAGACAAACAAATGTCTGAACTTAATATCGCATTAAAAGATTTCAAAAAAACTACTGCAGACTTACTGAATACAAACACAGATTTACCATTTACCGAAGAAGAATATGCAGAAATAGCTACAATGTTTGACAATGATCCTGAGTATGAAAAATTCGTAAAAACGTTAAATCACTGCAAAAATTGAAATGGGGAAAATTGGGAATTAGTTACTCCCTCTCCGCTCGGAGAGGGTCGGGGTGAGGTTTCATAAAAATGTTATTTGAAAAACAAATGTCCTAATTTTGGGGAGAACTTCAAAATGGTAATGTTAGACGCATAATCATGCGTCTCTACGAATACAAAATACTAATATTGGATTTTTCGTTTCACTCAAAATGACAAAAAAAAATAAAAAAAACGCCAAATCACTGCAAAAATTGAAATGGAATAATTGGGGTAACAGGTTGTAAAATATATGGTTATGTTAAATTTGGTATTGGTTCCTCCCTCCCCGATTTTAACTTGTTAAAATCTTTGGGCGAGGGCTGGGGTGGGGTTCTTAATGAGATGTTTATGGAAAAACAAATTTTATAATTTTGGGGAGCACTTAAAAGGATACAAGTGTTTTCTGGATGCTTCACTTTGTTCAGCATGACAGATATAAACATAAAAAAAAAGCTGTTCTAAATTAATAGAACAGCTTTTAAATAATAATATGAAATAGTCAATTAACCTTTTAAAATTGGAATTCTCATTCTATAGAATGATCTCCAAACAAAGTATAAAGCAACTGCAAACATTACTAAGCCAACATAAGGAGCAATTGGAGCAAATGAAGGAACTAAAGCCATTTCCATTGCCAAAATTCCAAATAATGTAGTGAATTTGATAATTGGATTCAAAGCTACTGAAGAAGTATCTTTAAATGGATCACCAACTGTATCACCAATTACTGTTGCTTCGTGCAAAGGAGTGCCTTTTTCTTTCAAATCAGTTTCAACAATTTTCTTTGCATTATCCCAGCATCCACCAGCATTTGCCATAAATATTGCTTGGTAAAGACCAAATACAGCAATAGATACAAGATAGCTAATAAAGAAAGCAGATGGAGAATAATCAGTACCTTGAGGTGCTGAAAAGAAAGCAAATGCTAAAGTAAATGAGAAAATAGCCACGAATATGTTTAACATACCTTTTTGAGCATATTGAGTACAAATTTGAACTACTTTTTTAGAATTATCCAATGATGCAGTTGTGTCATTTAAGTTGATATTCTTTTTGATAAAATCAACAGCTTGAAATGAACCAGTTGTTACAGCTTGAATTGAAGCTCCTGTGAACCAATAAATCACTGCGCCACCACAAAGGAAGCCTAATAAAGTATAAGGGTTTAAAATGCTTAAAAGTGAGGTTACATTAACTGCTGAAATAGCACCAGCAACACCATGAGCATTTATTGTTTTCTCTAATACTAATATTAGTGAGAAAATCATAGTTGTTGCTCCTACTACTGCTGTTCCAATTAATACTGGTTTGGAAGTAGCTTTAAATGTATTTCCAGCACCATCATTTTCTTCAAGATATTGTTTTGCGTGAACGAAATCAGGTTTGAACCCAAAATCTTTTTCAATTTCAGAAGCTATATTTGGGACTGTCTCAATAAGTGATAGTTCGTAAATTGATTGTGCATTGTCAGTTACTGGACCATAACTATCTACTGCAATTGTAACAGGACCCATAGATAAGAAGCCAAATGCAACAAGACCAAATGCAAATATTGTTTCATAAGACATATAAGCGTGAAGTCCGTGTTTACTTGCCATAAATGCAACCCACATCAAACCAAAGAATACCATACCTGTCCAAAATGCAGAGAAATTACCAGCACTCAAACCAGAAAGAATAGTAAGTGATGCTCCACCTTCACGAGAAGCAGTAACAACTTCTTTAGTATGAAGAGCATTAGGAGATGTAAATGCTTTTGTAAATTCAGGAATCAATGCTGCACCTAAAGTACCACAGCTAATAATAATTGATAACCATAACCAAAGATCGGCACCATTTGGAGCAGTAACTCCGCTTAATAACCAATGAGTTATAACAAAAGTTATAATAATAGATAATATTGAAGTTACCCAAACTAAAGATGTCAACGGAGCTTCAAAATCCAAATCCAAAGATTTTCCAAATCTAATATTAGTTACAAAATCATTAATATAAAATCCTAATATTGAAGTAATAATCATTGAAACTCTCATTACAAAAAGCCAAGTAATTAGTTCAGTTCTGTATTGTTCCATTACTCCTAAAAGTATAAAGCTGATTAATGCAACACCAGTTACACCATAAGTTTCAAACCCGTCAGCAGTTGGACCAACAGAATCACCAGCATTATCACCAACACAGTCAGCAATTACACCAGGATTTGAAGGATCATCTTCTTTTAAGTTAAATACGATTTTCATTAAGTCAGAGCCAATGTCTGCAATTTTAGTAAATATACCACCTGCAATTCTAAGTGCTGAAGCACCAAGAGATTCGCCAATAGCAAAACCAATAAAACAAGAACCAGCATAAATTGGATCAACAACTAATAAAATAATAAGCATCAAAATCAATTCTACACAGATTAAAAGTACACCAATACTCATACCAGCTTGAAGTGGAATATTTAATAGTTTAAGCGGTTTGCGTTCCAATGAAGCAAATGCCATTCTACTATTTGCATAAGTATTTACTCTAATTCCAAACCAAGCAACAGAATAAGAACCCAATATTCCTATAACAGACCATAAAAGAATTAATGCTACTCCAGTAAATCCCATGTGACCACTAAAGTAAATTGCAATACAAGTACCAATAAGAACTTCCAGAATTAATATAAACTTACCTTGTTGAATTAGATAAGTTTTAGCAGTTTGAAAAATAATTTCAGATACATCAAGCATAGATTTATGAGCTTTTAGTCCTCTGATTTTCATAAATAAATACAATCCAAAAGCTAAACCCAAAAAGCAAATAACCAAACCAATAACCAACATACTATGTTGTTGATCAGAAAATTTTGGTAAAATCAAATCTGCTTCATTAGCAAAAACTGATTGGCTTATCAATACCAACAAAACCAAAACAAGTGAAAAACCGCTTTTCAAACGGTATTTAATAAGATTCATTAAATCCATGAATTCCTCTAATGATTGTATAAAAAATATTGTAGTTTGTAACTTATTACTATTCAATTCACAAATATAAACATTTTTATAAGCAAATGAATTTGTTTTTTTTAAACAATTAAAAAAAAATGATATTAACCTGAAATAATCAAACAAAAATGCCAAGAGATAAGTCTGAAATTATCACTTGGCAAAATATTTAAAAAGTAAAACCAACTTATGCTTTTCTATTAATAAAGCTTTTGGTAATCAAATAACATAATGGAATAACTCCACCAAGTAAAAAGATTGCTCCTCCAATTATTCTAAGCCAAGTAAAAGATTGGAAAAGTGAGCTGTCTATGAAATTTGCTGATCTTGCATACCATAAACCACTTGTAATTACTGCATTAAATTGATAAATACCAGCTGGAAACAAATCCAAAATCACCATCAATATTAGTCCAATATTCAGTGACCAAAAAATTTGTTTTGCGATTTTAGTATTCCAATTATTCGATTTAGTCATTAATTTACCACAAAAGAAAATAGCTGAAACTGATAAATTACCATATACTCCCATCAAAGCAGCATGTCCATGATTAACTGTTAAATATGTACCGTGTTCAAAATAATTAACTATTGGTAAGTTGATAATAAAACCAAGTACACCAGCCCCGAAAAAATTCCAGAAATTAACACCTAATAGAAATAAAAATACTTCTTCCATTCCAAAATCTTTGTTACCATTTTTCTTAATAGCAAGTTCAGGCATCCTTTTAAATCTCCACGCTTCTAATGTAAGCAATATAAGTGGAATTACTTGTAATGTTGAAAAAACACTTCCCAATGCCATAGTTGCTTCTGGTTTTGCATTCCAATAGAAATTATGTGAAATTCCTAACAATCCAGAACCTAAAAACAATATAGTGCCTATATACAATACTCTAATAATTGAGTTAGTACTTACTAGTCCCATTATGACCATGAACGTTCCAACTATAATAGTTGTAAATACTTCAAAAAATGCCTCTGCCCACATATGAATTACACACCATCTCCAAAAGTCAGCAACAACAAAATTAGTTTTGGGAGTTGCTATAAATCCAGAAATAAATAAAATAGAAATACAAGCAGTAGCATATAACAACCAATTAGGTAAAGCCCAAGGTTCTTTCAAAGAAATATGTTTTTTAAGACCTCTATAAATTGTAAATGTCCAAACTAAAAAAGCAATAAAAAGTATAATTTGCCACACTTTACCCATTTCGACAAATTCCCATCCTTGATTACCAATCCAATACCATGACGAACTCAATATATTACTTTGTCCAAATAATATACCTGTAAAAGTTCCACCTACAACTAAAATAAGTAACCAAAAAATCAGATTTGAAAAATTAGTTTGCTTACTATCTTGATCTCCAAAGAAAGGTAAAATAAAAAGTGATGCACCAATCCAACAAGTACTTATCCAATAAACAGAAAGAATTACATGCCAGCTTCTTGTTATGTTAATAGGTAAATCTAATGAAATATTATAACCAAAATACTTTACAAAGCCAACAAAATCATGAACAGTTAATACTCCAGATAAAACCTGAATTAAAAATAGTAATGAAGCAATAAAGAAATATTTATATGTAGATTTTTGCAAATCGGTAGGAGTAAAAATTTGAACCGCTTCAGAAGTCATCAAGTTATTTGATTTATCAACAAAGGAATCATTATTTAGTTTATCCAATTGACCATAAAAGAACAGTACAAGACCTAACACTAAAAAAAGTGTAAAACTACCAATAACACTCCAAAGTATTACTGGTGGTGTAGGTGTGTTACCAACTAATTTGTCATAAGGCCAGTTATGAGTATAACTATAATCTCTACCAGGACGATCTACTTTGCAAACCCAAGCTCCCCAGAAGAAAAAGTCAGCAAGTTGGTTAATCTCTTCATTATTATTTATTTGAATCCCATTTTCTTTTTGAGGGCTATTACCAAATTTGTTTATATAAAAATCTCTAAGTTTCGAAATTGCATAAATTTGTGCTTCATTTATTTGAGAAGAGTTGCTATTTGCTTGATAGTTATTAGTTTTAATTTCCTTTTTAACTTTATCTTCAATTAAAATTTTATCTAAATTTAAACTATTCTTTAAATAAAA
>JAPLFM010000229.1 GCA_026390675.1 Candidatus Kapaibacterium sp.
ACCAATCCCCCAATTGTATCGATATCTTCATCATGACCATTCAAAGGAAGCTTACGATCAAGCTTTTCTTCTAATTCTTTACGCATTCTACCAATTGTGTCTTGATATTTAAGAGTAATATCTTTTAACATTTGATCAGCACTTTGTGCTTCTGGCATTTGCATAATAACAGTTTGCACATCCACTACGCCTAATTTTAAATTTTGTGCATTTAAATTTAAATTTAATAATACTAATAATATAGCTGTGCTAAATAATGCTTTAAGCATAGTAAAAACTCCAATAATTTCGATAATGTAAATAAAATAAAAACAAATTTAAGAATATATTTTCTATTGTCCAAGATGGAATAAAAATTTCCACCCAGTAGCACTAAAATCAGTACCTGTTGGATCAAATCCATAACCATAACTAAATCCAATAATACCTATAGGATTTAACAACATTTGCAATCCAACTCCAGCTGACCGTTTCAAGCTAAATGGATCTGCAATAGTCAAACTTTTCCAAACATTTCCAGCTTCAGCAAATCCATAAAAGAAAATTGGCATTGGGTCAACAGAAATAGCAAACCTCAGTTCGGCTATAAATCGAGCCATTACTTTACCACCCTGACTTTCAATTGATTGATCTGCATATCCTCTAAGTGGAGTAACACCGAATCCACTAAGTCCATTACCACCCATTCTATATAACTCAATTGGCGAAAAAGCAGTATCAGAACTTAATCCAGTCAAATATCCAATTTTAGTACTAAGCATTAAAACCAATCTATTTGATTCTTTAATTTTCATTAAAGGATTATAAAATTCAAATAGAAATTCATTTTTAAAATAATCAGTTTGACCTAAACCAACTCCACCTAAGGCAAAATTAGTATTCAAAGAGAATTTAGAACCAGAAGAAGGGAAAAAAGGATGGTCTAAACTATTTCGAGAAACTCCAAATCCTATTGTAGCTTCAGTATTTTTCCCAGGTCTATAATACCCATAATTACTTGTAGATTGATTATCATTTAATTGATATCTTAAGAAAAGATCACCTCTAAAATAATCATCAGGCCATCTAAATCTTCTACCAAGGTTTAAACTAGCACCTGTTCTTCTTAATTGGTAACCGTAATTAATTCTTGAATCAAATAAGTTAAATCCAATAGTTGTTGGACTATCATTAAACCAAGGTTGAGTATATCCAATCGAAAATTGTTGTAACCTACTCATTTGCCCAAATTCCCAATTGAAATTGAACAACTGTCCACCACCACCAAAAAGAGGTTCGTCAATTGAAAAGTTGTTAAATGTAAGTCCAATAGAACCGGTCAATCCAAAAGTTCCAGCAAATCCAACAGATGCGTTGAAAGTATCAGTTGATCTTTCCTCAACTTTGTAAATAATATCTACAGAAGTTTTATCATTGGGTACAGGTTCTGGTCTTGGTTGAAGAGATTCAGGATTAAAATAATTCATTGATGATAAAGTACGTACACTTCTAATGATTGCAGATCTATCAAAATAATCACCAGGATGAGTAAATAGCTCTCTTCTAATTACTTTGTCTTTGGTTTTAGTATTACCAACAATATCCACTCTTCTTATTTTAAACCTATCATTTTCAAAAATATTGATAGATAAATCAATAGAATCTTTACCTATTCTAGTTTCTTCTTTTTCAAACTGAGCCGCTAAATATCCTGAATTGTGATACAACGAAGAAGCATCTGAAAACTCTTCATTTCCTCTCAGATTCCTTTCAAATCTTTCAACATTATACAAATCACCTTTTTTAAACTCAATTCTTTTTAAAAGTGTTTCTTCATTGTAAACAGTGTTACCTGAAAATTTTATTTTTCGAATGTAAACTCTGTTTCCTTCAAATATATCAATCTTAACATCTACAGCACCTGTTTCAGAATTAAAAGCAATAGTATCTTTTTTAATATAAGCATCAATAAATCCACTTTTTTTCAAATAAAGATTTAATCTTTCCAAATCTTTCTTATATTCTTTTTTATCGAATTTAGATGATTTCCAGAATTCATACCAAGATTTTGAGTGTGTTTTATCAAAGGAACTTGCTAAGTCGCTAGAACTTAATTCAGAATTACCATCAAATACAATTGATTTTACAAAGTATTCAGTCCCTTCATCAATAACTACTTTTAAATTACTGTGTGTGGTTGAGTCTGTTTTTTCTAAAGATAGGCTAATCTTTGCAGCAACATAATGTTCATCATCATACAATTTTTTGATTGCTTTTTTGGCTAGATATAAATGATATTTGTTAATAATATCACCACGTGATTTCCCAATAGCTTTTAAAACATCTTTGTCTTTAATTTGGGAATTACCATCTAACTTAATTTCTGATAATCTTTGAAACTCTTCAACTTTAATTGTAAAGAAAACTCCTAAACTTGTAACCCTACTAATTACAATATCAACATTAGAGAATTGTTTTCTTTCCCATAGATTTTTAATTGAAGTTGCAATTTTTTCATCATAGGGAAAATTAAATTTATCCCCTACTGTAAGTCCAGAAAGTGCAATAATAGTTTCAGATTCGGCAAATTTATTACCTTCTACATTAATACCAGCAATAACATAAGTTTTAATAATATCTTTTTCTTGAGAAAACGAAGTCGAGACTAAGAGAATTAGAAAATTCCAAAATATAAATAAAAATAAAGTTAATTTATTTTTTAATAGCATCTAAAACCCTTTGTAAATATGATGTTTTTTGAATTTCATTTGTTTGTTCTTCATTAAATAGTTGAGCAGAAGTTTTTCCAAATCTTCTTTCACGATTAGCAAAATCGCTAAGAGCTTCATATAGATCTGCTTTTTTAAATTCTGGCCAAAGTTTTTCAGTAATATAAATTTCTGAATAAGCTAATTCCCAAAGATAAAAATTACTGATTCTATTTTCGCCACTAGTCCTTATCATCAAATCAGGATCGGGCATTCCAGCTGTTTGCAACTGAGAAGTAAAATAATCTTCATTAATATCTTCAGGTGATATTTTGCCACGACGAACATCTAAAGCAATCATTTGAACAGTACGCATAATATCCCACCTGCCACTATAGCTTAAGGCAAGTACCAAATTCATTCCTTCATTATCTTTAGTTTTGTCAATTGCTTTGTATAGTAATGTTTGAACTTTATGAGGTAAAGAACTTGTTTTACCAATAGTTGTAATTTTAACATTATTTAAATTAAGCTCATCAATTTCTTTTTTGAGGTAAATTTCAAGCAAACTCATTAATCCTTTAACTTCAATCTGAGGTCTATTCCAATTTTCAATTGAAAAAGCATATAAAGTTAAATATTGAATTCCAATATTTGATGAAGCTCTTACGATTTCTCGTACAGACTCTATTCCAAACTTATGTCCTGCAACTCTAGGCATACTTTTGTTTTGAGCCCACCTTCCATTACCATCCATTATTATTGCTAAATGTTTAGGAACTTTACCAAGCTCTTTAACATTTTGTTGCATTTTCTTATCTTCATCAGATTGATTTTCTATCCAAGACATATTTTTCACTCTTTATTATCATTTCAAGTTCAATTTATTTAAAAAATACGAAATAGAAAAGAAACTTGTTTCAAAAATAATTTATTTTTAAAAAAAAATTGTTTTTTTTGAATTTTAAGAAGTTGTTTTGTATTTTTGTTTTTGAAATAAAATCAATAACTAATAAAGAATTAACATATTTAAGAAAAAGGTAAGTGATAACTATGACTAAAGCAGACATTGTAGATGAAATATCAAAAGCAACAGGTTTAACTAAAATTGAAACTAAAGCAGTTGTTGATGGAGTTTTTTCAAGCATTATAAATGCAATTGCATCAGGTAAAAGAATTGAGCTAAGAGGATTTGGGGTATATAAATCTAAAGCAAGAAAACCAAGAATGGCTAGAAATCCTAAAACAGGAGAATTAGTTCCTTTGGATAAAAGATTTGTACCTGTATTCAAACCATCACCAGATTTTCTTGAAATAGTTAATAAAACTATGAAAGAAGATAAATAATCCTTTTTTATTTACAATATTATCATTATATTTGTAAAATATTATTTCGGCAATATAATTCAGGAACATAAATATGCCTTGTGGTAAGAAAAAAAAACGTCATAAAATGGCGACTCATAAGAGAAAAAAAAGATTGAAAAAGAATCGTCATAAGAAAAAAAGATAGTAAAAAAAAAGCGTTGTCAATTTATATTGTTCAACGCTTTTTTTTATTTAAAATCAACTATTTAATTAATAATTAAAATATTTAGATTTTTTTTTATATTTTGCAATTTCAAAATTAAGTAATTGTATTTATATTTTGTAAATGTAATACTTATTTATATAGTTTTTTCAATTGTACTTAAATTTTATAATAAATTTATTGTAATGAAATACGATTATCTATCAAAATTATTAATAAACAACTCAAGAGATGCAATTTTTCTAATTGATAACAATTTGAATATTGTTTCTTGGTCCAACCCAGCTTCTGAAATTTTTCTTTATAATGAACAAGAAATATTAAACACATCTTTCTTGAATCTAATTCAAGAAAATTACAAGGTTGTTTTTGAATTGGAGTTTAAAAAATTATTAATTGGAAACTCAGAATTTTTAGATAAAAACCTGTTAGAATTATTTGGGATTAGAAAAGATAATGTTTCATTTCATCTTGAAATAAAATTATCTGAAGTAAACGATAATAATGAGAAGTTATATCTTTGTATTGGTAGAGATGTAACAACTAGAGTTCATTATGAAGAAGAACTAACCAAATCAATTGAAGAATTACATATTTCAAAAGAATTTATAGAGCAAAATGCAAATGAATTTTTATATTATAATTTAAAACTAGTAGAATCTGAAAAAAGACTTGAGGAAATTAATTCTAATAAAGATAGGTTTTTTTCAATAATTGCACATGATTTAAAAGGTCCTTTCCAGTCTTTATTAGGTTATACCGAACTTCTAAAAGATTCTGCATCTGATTTGACAACAGAAGAAATTACTGAATTTTCTTCTACACTTCATAGTTCAACAGAAAACCTATTTAAATTATTAGAAAATTTATTAAATTGGTCAACCTTGCAAAGAGGCAAAATGGAATATGTCCCTTCTTATAATGATATAAAGGAGCTTGCAATATCTAATTTTGAACTAGTTTATCCTAGAGCAAATATGAAAAAGGTTATTTTAATTAATAAAATTAAAGAGGAAACTATTGCGTTTTGTGACCCAAATATGATAAATACTGTTATTAGAAATTTACTTTCTAATGCAATTAAATTTACAAAAAAGGATTGTAGTATTACCATTTCTATTGAAGATTTCGACAATGTCTTTTACAAAGTTGAAGTGAAAGATACTGGAATGGGTATGAAAGAAGATGTAAAAAACAAATTATTTAAAGTAGGTGTGAAAGTAACTACATTAGGAACTGAAAATGAAGTAGGAACTGGCTTAGGTTTAATTTTATGTAAGGAAATGGTAGAATTGAATAAAGGAAAATTGTGGGTAGAAAGTGAATATGGCTTAGGCAGTAGTTTTTATTTTACAATTCCCAAAACGGAGTACCAATAATTTGAAAATTATTTCATGGAATATTAATGGATATAGAGCTATAACTGGACAAAATGTTAAAAAAAAGTATGATACTTTTTCTAATGACAATAAATTGTTTGAATATATTGAAAAAGAAAATCCAGATATAATTTGCTTACAAGAAACTAAGGCAAGTATTGAACAGATTTCTCCAGAGTTAGTTGCACCAAATGGTTATAATCATTATTACCATTCTTGTAGATCTAAAAAAGGTTATAGTGGTGTAGTTATTTTTTCTAAAAAAGAAGCAATTTTTAATTTAAACATAGGTGAAGAAAAATTTGATTGTGAAGGTAGAATTATTGAGTTAGATTTTGGAGAATTTACATTATATAATGTGTATTTCCCAAATGGCACTTCTGGAGATCATAGAGTAGAATATAAATTAGAATTTTATGATTTTCTTTTTAATTATATTGAAAAGAAAAAAGTTTCCAACCCTAATATAATTATTTGTGGTGATTATAATATTGCACATAATGAAATTGATTTAGCTAGACCGAAAGAAAATATTGGAATATCTGGTTTTTTACCTAAAGAAAGAATCAAAATGGATTGGATTGAAAACTTAGGTTATATAGATACTTTTAGACATTTCAATAAAGAACCAAATAATTATACATGGTGGAGTCAAAGAGGTAGAGCTAGAGAACAAAATGTAGGTTGGAGAATTGACTATTTTTTCACTTCAAATAATTTAGTAAGCAAAATAAAATCTTCATATCATCAGCCGAATCAGGAAGGTTCTGATCATTGTACTATAATATTGGAATTAATTTGAAAACATTTTTTAAAATAGATAATTTATTAGCGACATTTCTTGTTTTTTTTGTGATTAACTTTTTCCCTTTGTTATTTAGTCTTGATATGTTCAACCCAATACAGAATACATTTCAAAGTATAGAAATAACAGATTTAGTATTTTCACAATTGAGAGATCAAGAAAAAACACCATTAGATACAAATATAATTTTGGTCAATAATGGCTCTCTTCAAAGAGCGCAACTAGCATTAGTTATGCAAATTTTAAACAAACATCAACCTAAAGTAATAGGAATTGATGCTATGTTCAGAAGACCAAAAGGTGAGATAAATGATTTGCCTTTAGCCCAACAATTCTCTGATTGTAGAAATTTGGTTTTGGTAAGTGATTTAGTTTACAATGGTAAAAAAGATTTATTTGATACTATCAATAAAAGTATGCCATTATTTATGCAGTTTGCTAAAGATGGCTATGCAAATATGATAACAGGTAATGATAGTACAGATGGTGATAATATTGATTATAAAACTGTAAGATCATTTAAGCCAATTACTAAAGTAAAAGACACTACAAAATACTTCTTCCCTGTTAAAATTGCTTCAATTTTTTCACCAGAAAAGGTTAAGAAATTCTTAAAAAGAGATAATGAACTAGAAGTAATTAATTACAGAAGAAATACAAATAAGTATAGAACTTTAGACTATAAAGACGTAATTGCAAATGAAGATTCATTACAATTCATTAAAGACAAAATTGTTTTAATTGGGTTTATGGGTCCAGATTTGAAAAACAAAGTAACTGAAGATATTTTCTTTTCTCCTTTAAACAAACAATATGTTGGCAAAACAACACCAGATATGTATGGGGTTGTAATTCATGCTAATATTATATCAATGATTTTAAATGATGATTGCATTTTGACTTTACCTCAATGGTTAATAAATGTTATAACTTTTGTTCTATTATATTTAAATATGGCTCTCTATGCTTATTCAAGAAACAAATTTGGACATTGGTATCAAACTTTTAATTTAGGTTTTACATTGTTTGAATTAGCATTTTTAGGGATTTTAGTTCTCTATTGTTTACTTTTTTTCAATTTAGAATTGAAATTGTATGATGCATTTTTTGCAATTTTGTTTTCTACAACTGCACACGAAAGTTATAGCGACTCATTAAAACCATTAGCTTTAGAAGCCTGGGTAAGATTAAAAAGGTTAATAAAAAAATGAAAATATTTAAATTAGATATATTACTAAGTACAGTATCAGTTTTTGTTGTTATAGCAATATTACCATTTCTATTTAGTATAGATTTTTTTGACCCAATAAAAACTGCATTACAAGATATTAATGTAACAGATGTATATTTTTCAAAACTATTAGATAAAAATGAAAGTAAAGAAGTTGATTTGGTAATAGTAAATACTTGTGAAGTTTCTTTTATAGAAGGATTAAAAGAAATTAACGAACTTGAAATAATACAAACATTAGAAAAAGTAAATCAGTCTAATCCAACAACTGTAGGTATAGATCATATTTTTTATAGAGATACGACTTCATCTGAATATAATATTATGACTGATATGTACATTAAACATGTGTTATCAACTACTAAAAATCTTGTACTTTCAATTGAATTCAAAGATTATGATGATAAGAGCAATTCATTTAACAAAAGTCGAAAAACTGACCAATTCTATTTAGAAAATGC
Organism: Candidatus Kapaibacterium sp.; assembly: GCA_026390675.1. Classification (GTDB taxonomy): domain Bacteria; phylum Bacteroidota; class Ignavibacteria; order Kapaibacteriales; family UBA2268; genus JAPLFM01. The sequence goes on from JAPLFM010000229.1 coordinate 8,095, forward strand.
TGATGTTGGGTTTACAAATTTGACAACAAATTCTAATAAGAATAATTCAACTATAAGGAATTTTTCTCCAAATGTAATTTACAAAAACAAAGAGTACACTAATTTTGCAGTTAAATTAGCTTCAAAATTCAATCCCGATGCAGTAGAAAGATTTTCAAAAAGAAATTTTGACAAAGAAACAATCAACTATAGAGGTAATGCATCAGTCTATCAAATTGTTGATGCTAGAGATATTTTAGATAATAAATATGATCCTGAGATTTTTAAAAATAAAATAGTTTTGTTTGGCCTTGTAGATACTGTTAGTGAAAGTGACAGAATTGAAAACCTTTATTTTACACCATTGAACGAAAGAAATGCTGGAAAGACATTTCCCGATATGTACTCATCTGTAATAAATTCTAACATTATTTCAATGATAATTGATGACAACTTTTATAATGAAATGCCAATGTGGGGTATTTTTATTATTTCTTTTATTTTATGTTACTTTAATATGATGTTGTTTTACAATATTGCAGTTACAAATCCAAAATGGTTTGAACTTTCATCAATACTACTATTTACAATAGAAAGTATAGGAATATTATATATAACATTTCAATTTTTTATAAAATACAAGTACGAACTAAAATTTACTTTAACACTAATTGCTTGTGCATTGTCTGTTGTAATTTTTGAATTCTATTACTCTTCAATAAAACCATTTGTATTTTTAATATTAAGTAAAATTTGGCCAGATAGATTCTCACAACTTGTAGATTCTGACTAAAACTTATTTTGTAAATAATTTTTTATTTAATAAATATTTGTTGTATATTAAATTTTTTTCATTTAATTTGCAGTTATAATATTAAAGTACGTATAATTTATTAATTTTTGGGAGAATATTATGTTTAAAAACAAATATTTCGCACTAGTAATAGTATTTTTAACTATAACTAGTATATTGATGTCAGCTGAAAAGCCTGATTTTAGTGTTTTAGCAATTCAAGGTGATGTAACTGTAAAACGTGAAAAAGATGCTGATTGGAAAAAAATCAACGCTGGTGAAAAACTATATAGTAAAGACCAAATTAAAATATCTAAAGATGCTTATATTGGTTTGATTCATTCAACAGGCTCGCCAATGGAGTTAAAAACATCAGGAAACTACACTGTTCAAAAGTTAGTTAGTTTAGCAACTAACAAAAAAGGTAATGACGTTACTAAAAGATTTACAAGCTATATTGTAGATGAGATGTCAAAATCAGATGATAAGGGTGGTAGTGGCTATAAAGACAAAATGAAAACTTTAGGAGCTGTAGAAAGAGCTGTTGGTTCTAGTAAAGCAGGTATTGTAGCTAGATTACCTCGTGGAACTTATGCAATAGATAATAAACTTGATTTTTCTTGGTACAAAAAAGATGGTGTAAATTCATATAATTTCACTTTGAAAAATTCAGATGGCAAAGAAGTATTCAAAAAAACAGTTTCATCAACCAACATTACTGTAAATCTTGACGAAATTAAGATGAAACGTGGTGAATGCTATAATTGGTTTGTTAATTCGGCAGAAGCTAAAAGTGATGAGTTCTGTGTGATGAGAATGACTGAAGAAGAAACTAAACAAGTGAACAATGATATAAGTCAAATTAATCTTGAAGTTGGAAAAAATCCAGGTTCAATTGGTCATTTGGTTCTTGCTTCTTAATAAAAAAAAAAAAACATTGTGAATAGAGCAATTAGTTCTTATGAACAAGCTTTGAAATTATCACCAAAAGTAGATAATTACAAAAAGTTTTATTCTCTTTATTTAAGCAGATTGGGTTTAAATGATGAAGCTAGTAAGATTGCTAACTAAAAAATTGTATCTTAAATATAAAAAAAGCAATCTCAAAAACGAGGTTGCTTTTTTTTTAGTTTCACGTTTAATTTATGGCACAATAATTTGTTATTAACTATTATAATTACAATGTTTTTAGCTTTTGTGGCTAATATTCGTCTATTTGACAAATGTTTGACTTATTATAACCAATGCGAATTAAAAAATATTTGGCGAAAACCTTCTTAGAAGGAAAATTAGCAATCCAAAACGATTTGGGAGAAGAAGCTATTATTCTTTCTTCAAGAAATATTCAAAGTCCAGAAGGCGAGAATTTATTAGAAATTGTTGCAGCATTGGATGAATCAACTAATTTAAATATTAGACCTATCAAAGACAAAGTTAGCGATACTATACAAATTAATAATAATGCAGAACCTAATGTTAATCATAATGACAATGCAATTGGGACTACTGAAGTTTATGCAGAATTAAGTAACTTAAGATTACTCATTAATGATATTTCTGATAATATAAAATACAGACATAGCGGTTCAATGAGTTCAGAGTTTTCAAAATTATATAAATTGTTAAGAAAAGCTGATTTATCTGAAGAATTTTCATTGTATATTGTAAATATATTGTCAAGAAAAGATTTTACAAAAGAGCTACCTGAATTAATTGAAGAAGCAAAAGTACTCATAACAAAGGAAATTTTAATTCATGAACAGTTAAAGATTATTCCTAATAAAACACAGAAAATTATGTTTATTGGTATGACTGGATCAGGGAAAACAAGTTCATTAATTAAAATTGCAGTTATATGCAAACTATTACTAAAAGCAAGGGTATTAATTGTTTCAGCAGATAGCTATAAAGTAGGAGGAGCAGATCAATTGCAAACTTTTGCTTCAATTGCTGGTCTAAATTTTAGATCTGTCTATAATGGTCAAGAGCTTAATAGCCTACTAAAAAATGAAAAAGAGTATGATTTTATTTTTATTGATACTCCAGGTAGAAATTATAAAGAAGAACAATCTTTCAAAGCATTAAAAAATTTAATTGAAATGTCTGAACCAGATCAAACGATGATGGTGCTAAGTGCAACAACTTCAGAATCAACTTTAACAGATAATTTAAAATGTTTTAAGTCATTTAAACCTAATTCAATAGTATTAACTAAAATTGATGAATGTTCAACAATTGGTGGAATAGTAGGATTTTTAGCTAAAAGCAAATTACCATTAATTTATTTAGCTACAGGTCAAAAGATACCTGATGATATTGAACCAGCTGATAGAAATAAAATATCGAACTTCATTTTTGAAAATTCATTTTAATATTTATGCAAGAAATCGAAAAAAATACATTTGTAATTACTATTTGTAGTGGAAAAGGAGGAGTTGGTAAAAGTGTAATTACTGCCAACTTAGCTAATTTACTATCTGAAAGTGGTTATAGTGTATTAATTTGGGATGCAAATATTAATTTCCCAAATCAACACTTAATAAATGGTGTAGAATTAGTGTTTAATATATCAGATGTTTATCAAAATAAAATTACAATTAATCAAGCAATTCATTCAATTAAGAATAATTTAGATTTAATAGCAGATAAACCAGCTACTGGCATTTTACCAGTATATGATTCAAATTCTATATTAAATACTTACGAAAGTATATTGCTAAATACAAATTATGATATTGTTATTATTGATACTCCAGGTAGAAATTATAAAGAAGAACAAT
>JAPLFM010000208.1:0-3713 GCA_026390675.1 Candidatus Kapaibacterium sp.
AAGTTCATTTATATCAAAATTGTACAATGTTAGCAACATATCATCCATCAGATTTACTTCGCAATCCTTCTTTGAAAAAAGAAACTTGGCAAGATGTAAAACAACTTAAAAAACTTTATACTGAATATTTAAAAACAAAATAAGATTAGATTTATGAATATAGCTGTTATTTTTGGTGGTATCTCATCTGAAAGAAATGTTTCAATCAATGGAGGAATCTCTGTTTGCAAAGCATTAAAGGAAAAAGGATATAATGTAACTCCAATAGATCCTTCTTTAGGAACAAATTGTATTTTAGATTTAGATAATTTGAATTTAAAATCAAATGAAGCACCTAGCTTAGATGAACTTCACAATTTTAATAAAAGATCGCTTTTAGATTGTATAAATTCACAAGTTTTTGACAATATTGACTTAGCATTTTTGGTACTTCATGGTAAATATGGCGAAGATGGATTGATACAAGCACTTTTAGAATTAAGAGGCGTTCCATATACTGGTAGTGGTGTTAAATCAAGTGCGTTATCTATTGACAAACATTCTTCTAAAGTTTTAATGTCTGCTGCTGGAATCCCAACTCCTCTTTGGCAGTCAGTTCATATTAGTGATGCTGAAGATTTTGATTTATTAAAAGAAATACGTAAAGATCTTGGTCAAAAACTTGTTATAAAACCAAATGACGAAGGATCAACTATTGGGTTAACTATTGTTAACAATGGGAATTTAGATGAAATAGCAAATGGGATAAGGCTAGCAGGACAATATTCTGGTGATGTAATTATCGAAGAATATATAGCTGGTAGAGAAATTACAGTTGCTGTTATTGATGGTAATGCCTACCCTATTATAGAGATAATTCCAATTGATGGTTTTTTTGATTACAATAATAAATATACAAAAGGAAAAACTGATTACATTTGCCCGGCTGACATTCATGACGATTTAACTGATTATATTCAAAACATATCTATTACAGCTTACCATACACTTGGATGCAAAGGTGTTAGTAGATTAGATTTTCGATTGTCTGAAGACAATATTCCATATTGTCTTGAAATTAATACTATTCCAGGATTTACATCTACTTCTTTAGTTCCTATGGCAGCTAAAGCTCTTGGAATTGAATATGCAGATTTGTGTGAACTAATTATTAAAACAACTTTAAACATAGAAGAATAAAATGCAAAAAGATATACAATTAACTGGTATTGGTAATGCCCTTGTTGATATAGAATTTGAAGTTAATGATGCTGAAATTTCAGCTTTAAATTTTAATAAAGGCTCTATGACACTTGTTGATGCTGAAACTCAACTTAAAATATTAGAAACGCTTGGTGACAGAACTCATTATAAGTGTTCTGGCGGTTCTGCTGCCAATACAATTATTGCTTTTTCAAGTTTTGGTGGCAAGTCAGCATATAAAACTATGCTTGGCAAGGACGAGTTTGGAGAGTTTTACTCAAGCGAGTTTCGTTATTTAGGTATAATTTTAGATGCTGCCTATACTGATTTAGCTCCAACTGGAACTTGTTTTGTATTAATATCTACAGATGCAGAACGAACTATGGTTACTTCTTTAGGTGCAACAGCAATGCATTCTAAAATTCATATCAATGATGAAATAATTAAACGTTCTGAATGGATTTATATTGAAGGTTACAAACTTACAGACCCAATTGGAGTTGAAGTTGTTAGACATTCAATTGATATAGCCAAAAAATATGACACTAAAATTGCAGTAACATTTTCAGATAAATTTATTGTAGATGTTTTTAGAAAAGATCTTGATTATGTTGTCGAGAATTCTGATTTAATATTTTGCAATGAAGTCGAAGCTATGGCTTATACAAATTCATCAACGAGAGATGAAGCAATTAAAAATTTATTTGCTATGAACAAATCTATTGCAATGACTTTAGGAAGTGAAGGTTCAATTATTAAATGGGAGGGTGAAACTTTTTCTATTCCTGCTTATACTGCTAAGGCTATTGATACTACAGGTGCAGGCGATATGTTTGCAGGTGGTTTCTTTTATGGAATAACTCATTTCAATGACCCTTTAAAAGCAGGACATTTAGCTTCGCTTGCTTCATCAAGAGTTGTATCACAACTTGGAGCAAGGTTAAAAGAAAGTCATACTGATTTAAAATACAGAATTTTAAACGAAGTGAAATAATTTGAAAAAAATCATAATTATATTGATATTTATTTTCTCTATAAACAATTTATTTAGTCAAGCTGGAAGTCATTTCTATGAATTTGCAGAAAAACTTGAACAATATTTTGATAAAAGTTTGATTACTGATGTTAAAAATGCTTTACCTCAAGGTAGTGATTACTTAATTTGGGGTTGGGATGTTGGGGATTTTTCAGGTGATAAAATCAATGATTTAGCTTTTGGTATTGTTATCAAAGGCGAAAAGAAAAAGAAAGTTAGAGTTTATCAATTTGTAGATATTGATGGTTTTTTAACAAAAGTCAATGAGATTCAATATGATTTTTTTGAATTACCATTGGAAGTTGGGTTAGTAATTAAAAAAAATGTATGTTATATTACTCAAAAAAACAAACAATTTAATTGGAAAATCTTTGGTTATACTTATGACAATGGTGTCATTATGAAACTAGATGAATATGAGACTGAAAAATTTAACAAAATAACTAAAGAAACATATACAAATTTTGTTAATTTGAAATGTTATGAAAAATACATAAATACTGGTGATGGCAAAGAGTTGTTTAATACAGATTATTTGACTATTCCTTCTTACCCACGTGGTAAAAAAATTTACAAAGGTTATGCTTCTGAATCTTATAGTGACTATACAGATTATGCGTCTTCTGGTGCATTTCATTGGAATGGCGAAAAAGATTTGTCATATTCTGTAAGATCATCTTATGATGAACAGTTCCTTTATTTTTTAATAAATGTTAATGATGAATCTGTAATTCCTTATATATGTGATACTTGTAATACTGATGCTGTTACGTTATGGCTAGATATGAATCAACTATTAGAAGATGGAATTCCAAATTCTAAAGTTGAAAATGAAAAACTATTAATAAAAGATAAAGCTGAAACTGGAATTTACAAATTTGTTGTTAGACCAGGTGATTTCAAAGAAATCAAACCATACTTGGAAATAAATACATCTGATAAATTAGAAAATTTCCAGAAATTAGCTTCTCAATCTATAAAAGTTAGTTCAAATTATACTAAAACAGGTTATGTTGTAAAGTTCAAAATTCCTTTTCAAATTTTTGGTGTTGAAACAAATTTTCTTGAAGAAACAAAAATTAATTACATCGGATGTACTATAAGTGTAAATGATATTGATAATGAATTTAGATTAGATGAAAAAACAACATTATCTACTTCAAAATTCATTGAAAATAATCCATCAACATTTGGGAAATTAATCATTGTACCACAAAATCAGTGGTTTGGTGATTCTAAAAATATATTCAAAGATGACATTCTAAAAGCAATTTCTGACAATGGTTTTTAATTATTTAGTAATAAGTGTTTTTTTTCTTTGACAATATCAAAAAAACACTTATATTTGAATTCATATAATTGTTCATTAATGAATTAATTATTGAATGTTTTGGGGTTGTAGCTCAGCTGGTTAGAGCGCCAGTCTGTCACACTGGAGGTCGCGGGTTCAAGTCCCGTCGACCCCGCATAAGAGACAAAAGCCTTGTTAGTTATA
>JAPLFM010000208.1:3731-12814 GCA_026390675.1 Candidatus Kapaibacterium sp.
AGTTATATGCTAATAAGGCTTTTTTATTTTAATATCTATTTATAATTAATTTGTAGCCACCTATTAATTTTAAAGTTCATATATTTTTTCAATTTTAAGCTCCTGATTAAATATATAAAAATAATGCACAAATAATAGAATATATTTCCATAATTTGCAAGTCTTTAATATTTTACAAATCAAAAAATGTTTATTAGCTTTGAAGGAATTGATGGTAGTGGTAAAACTACACAAATTCAACTATTGAAAGATTATTTTGTTTCAACAGGATTGGAAGTAATTACTTTAAGAGAGCCTGGTGGCACTATATTCTCTGAGAAAATTAGAGAGCTCCTACTTTCTAAAGACTTTGTATTAAATTCATTTACGGAATTAATGCTTTTTGAAGCTGCAAGATCATATCTAACTGAAAATATTATTAAACCTGCTCTTGAAAGTAACAAAGTTGTGCTTTGTGATAGATTTTTTGATTCTACTACTGCTTATCAAGGATATGGAAGAGGAATGGACAAAAAGTTTTTAACACTTTGTAACCAAATGGCTGTTTCAAGTGTCTATCCAAATATAACTTTTTACTTAAATGTACAAACAGAAATTAGTCGTAAGAGATCTGAAAAAAAAGTAGCAGATAGAATTGAAAGTGCTGGAGATGATTTCTTTTCAAAAGTACAAAATGGTTTTGATGAATTATCAAAAATGTTTCCTGAAAGAATTAAAAATATTGATGCTAATTTAAGCATTGAACAAGTTTTTAATCAAATTAAAATAATAATAGAAAATAATAATTAATCATAGTATTTAAGGATTTAAAATGAAAAAAGTTTTTTTACTTATAATAGCTATAGCTACCTTTTCCATTGGAAGCTTAGCCTATTCAAAAACCTATGAAGGTAACGCTTCTAAATTTATCAAAAAAGATTTAAAGTCAAATTACACTCAAAATAATGAGATAATGGTATTTGATTTGAACACTTCAGAAGCTAAGAATGTTTTTAATAATGAAAATAGTAGATTGTTACTAAAGAACTTTCCTATTGGAATTAATATTTTTGCAAACATATCGGTAAGTAAAAATCGTTCTGTTGTAACCGAAGATACAAAAGTAATAGTAAACCAAGGTACAAATGCACAAAGATTTGGATCTATTCCAGAAGTTGTAACATATTATGGTAAAATTGACGGTCAACCTAATTCTATGGTTTTTCTTTCATACACTAGTTCAGGACTAATTGGTACAATTAGAGATGAATTTGGAACTGATATGAATTTATCGATGGATCCAAAAGTAAAAGCAAATGACACACAAAGTATTAAACATTATATCACTTTAAATGACAATAGTATTTTTAAAGAAATGGGTGCTAAAATTTGTGGAGCAGTTGAAGAGAATTTAAATATTCCTAAAAGAGATAAAGATTCAAAAGAGAATGAAATTCAAGCAAATAGAATGTTAGTTGCAAATATGGCTTTAGAAGCTACTACTGAATTTGTTGAACTTTTTCAAAATGATACAGCAAAAGTTAAAAACTATATGATTTCTGTTTTATCTTTTGCTTCAAGAATTTACGAAGAGGAACTAAATGTATTGCTTCAAGTTGGTAATATGTATTATTATGATGTAGATCATTCTGATAAAGATCCTTACTTAATTTATTATGTTCCAAAAGCTGATAACAAAACTAAAACTAAAGATTTAGGCGATTATTTAAGTTATATGCCCACTGCATGGGGTACTAGAGCAAATGTTAATAGAACATTTGCAGTTCTATTCCACGATGTTAGTAGACAAATGCCTGGTTCAATAATTTTAGGAATTGCAATGGGAGGAACACCTAAAATAGGCAATTTCTGTTCTAAAGAAAGAGGTTATTGTGTAGTTGGTATGTCAGGAAATGTTAATTTCCCTACTTTGTCTTTTACAACAGACGTTCAAGTTGCTGCTCACGAAATAGGCCATACGTTTGGTTCACCACATACTCATTCTTGTGCTTGGCCCTCAATTGATGGAGGACCAATTATTGATTCCTGCGTTACATCAAAAGACTCTAAAGGTGATGCAGATTGTCTTAAAGACGCTGATCGAAGATCTGTTTTAGGAACTATAATGAGCTACTGCCACTTTGGACCTTTTGGAATAGCTTATACATTTGGACCAAGAGTTATTAGTATTTTAAAAACTGGTATTAATTCTGCATATAAAAACACACTTTGTTTGAAAGAGCCGACTTCACCAACTCTAAGATTATTATCTCCTTTGGGAAATGAGCTTTTAAATGGTGGTTTGAAAGAAAATATTAGATGGACAAGTTCAAAAGTAAGTAAAATAAATATATTTTATTCTATTGATAATGGTAAAAATTGGCTTTTGATTGATACAGCAAATTCAGCTAAAGATACTGTTTATAGTTGGAATGTTCCTATCATTGCTTCAAAAACTACTTTAGTTAAAATTGAATCATTTACTGATGCAAAAGTCTATGATCAAAGTGTTTTACCCTTTGACATTCGATCAAAAGGTATTACAATTACTTCACCTACAGAAGGTGAAAGAGTTGGATATATCACAACAAAAACTTTAGCTTGGAACCGTTCAGCGACAGATTTCAATGTTAATATTGAATATTCTTTGGATAAAGGAACTAAATGGAATCCAATAACTGCAAATTCCAATGCAAGTACATTTGATTTTAATTTCCCTGATACTTCAATTGCTTGTATGGTTAAATTCTATGATGCTAATGATAAAAATACTTCAGTTATTAGAAACATAACATTAGCAAAAGAATATTTAGATTTTGTTTCTCCAAAAGCTGGTGATTTTGTTTGTGATACAAATTCAAATTTCACTTACTACTGGAAACAAGATTTATTAGATAAAGTAAAATTACAATATTCAGTTGATAAGGGTAACGCATGGAAAAACGTATCTATAACTGGAATTGATGCAAAAGTAGGAATGTATAAATGGAATAATTCTGCTTGGTTACCAAATAAATGTGTTCAGCTTAGAGCAGTAAATGTTAGTGATATAAGCATTGTTTATGGTTTTGCAGATTGCTTTGAAGTAATGAATTGTGTTACTTCGGTAAATGAAGAAATTAATTCATTATTATCAATTGATGAAATTGTTCCTAACCCTTCTAATGGTGAATTTCAAATTAACTTCACTTCAAAAAATAATTTAGATGAAATAAGTTTAAATATATTTAATACTAAAGGTGAACTTATGCAATTCCTTGGTCATTTTCACAACATCAATGCTGGTATAAATACTTATAATTTGAGTGGAAATAATCTACCAAGTGGAACTTATTATTTAATGATAACTTCTGGTATAAACAAAGTTTCTAAAAAGTTAAATATAGTAAAATAATCTAAATTGAAGTTTTATTAAAGGCAGTTCTTAATTTCCTAAGACTGCCTTTTTTTTATATACTTATTTTGATTAAATTTGTATATAATTATTATTACAAATTGAAATATGCTAAATCAAATAATATTAAAATCTGTCGGATTAATGCCCAAAAGCTTAGTTTATACTTTTGCAAAAAAATATATTGCAGGAGAATTTCTTTCTGATGCTACTAAAGTAACAAAAGATTTTGAAAAAATGGGTGGGAGAACTACTATTGATGTTTTAGGTGAATTTGTTACATCAAAAGAAAGAGCTAACCATGAAAAGGAAATGTCTAAAGAGGTATTAAAGGCTATTTTAGATAATAATTTACCTACATATTTATCAATAAAACCTACTTCGCTTGGTTTGGGTATTGACTTTGATTTTGGATTCAAAAATATTAGTGAAGTAATTAAAATTGCAAACGAAAACAACATATTTGTAAGATTAGATATGGAGAATTCCCCATATACTACAATGACTTTAGATATTTATAAAAAGCTTAGAAGTGAAGGTTTGGACAATTGTGGCGTAGTATTGCAAGCTTATATGAAACGTAGCTTTGAAGATTTAAAAGATTTGGTTAAACTTAATCCTTCAATAAGACTTTGCAAAGGAATTTATACAGAAGATTCATCAATTGCATATAAAGAAAAAGAAGAAATTAGAAATAACTACAAAAAACTGCTTCAATTTATGTTTGATAATGGTGTTAAAACACATATAGCAACTCACGACGATCCACTTATAGATTATGCAGATGATCTGATTTCAAAGAACTCAATTGAAAAAGATAGGTATGAATTTCAAATGTTGCTTGGGGTAAGAGAATACCGCAGAAATGAAATATTAAGTAAAGGTCATAATATGAGAATTTATGTTCCTTTTGGTGAAGATTGGTATGGATATTCTATTCGAAGATTAAATGAAAATCCTCAAATGGCTGGACATATATTTAAGTCCTTATTTTCAAGAAAATAAATGAAGAAAATAATTATACTTCTAATATTACTTGTATCTTTCACAATTATATTGGAATGTAAAAAACACGAAGGCAAATTAACAATTGGAACTTTTAATATTGAATGGCTTGGAGATGGAACAAACGATAATAAACCTAGAAATGAAGAAGGCTATAAAGCAATTGCCGAACTAATTAATGAAATTGAACCAGATGTGTTAGGTTTACAGGAAATTGAAAATCAAGCTGCTTTAGATAAAGTTTTAAACTACCTAAAGGGTTATAAAGGAAAAGTTCTTACTAGTGGTGGAGAACAAAACCTTGGAGTAATCTACCATAAAGATGTCAAGATCAATTCATTTTCAGAATATACTCAACTTGCTGTAGAACAAAAAAAAACACGCTCAGGCATTGTTTTAGATTGCAAAAAAGATAACTTTGATTGGAAAATGATGATTGTTCATCTTAAATCTTCTTCATTCTTTGACAAAACTAAAGAAAAAAGAGAAAGCTCTTTAGAAATTAGAGGAAGGCAAGGAAATATATTAAATAAATGGATAGACTCAGTTTTAAAATCCTCTTCTGAAAAAGATTTGATAATTGTTGGAGATTTTAATGATAACCCTAACAACTCGAATTCAAAAACTCTTCAAGCAATTTCAAACAATAAAAAAGTTAAATTTATAACTGAAAACTTAACCAGTTGTTTTAATCCAAAATGGAAGGTAATAGATAATATATTGTTATCAAAATCTGCTTTAAAAAGATGTAAAATTGAAAGCTTAAGAATGTATAATCCTAAAAAAATATTTAGTAGAAACATATCAAAAAATATCTCTGACCACTGTCCAATTGTAGTTGACTTTGAAACTTTAGAAGCTGATAATGATTAATTTATTTCTTATAAACTAAAACTTTTCTTTTAGGTCTGTTTTCAATCCAATTAAATCTTGGTAAATAATATTGCTTTATTTTATCAGCAATAATATTTTCTGGCAAATATTCTCCAGTATTACTTCCAAGCCAAGTTATATTTTCCGGTTTACCTACTAAATCAAAATCTATAACAATTGAGTCACAGCCATTACGTGCTACCCTATTTTCATTTTCATTGTTTTCAACAAAATACAAGCTCTTAGCATTTAGATAACTTTGTATTTTTGAAATTTTACCATCTTTAAAATCAATAAAAATCTCATTTCCAATTATTTGGTTTATTCTTTCTAAACTCGTTGTATCGTTTCGTATTGCAGTAAATGCATTGTGGTTTGCATAAATTTGTTTTAGCTTATTCTTATCTAATGTAATAAGAATTGTATCACCATTTAATTGAGTAGAATCATACCAAACTGTTGGTTTCCCTAAAAGAAGTATTTGTTGTTTTTGCTTATCATAAATTGCAGTATCTGACTTAGCTGATAGCCCAACTTTACAGATTTCTACTTTATTATAAAAGTAATACATTTCCTCATTTGTTTTCCTATTTGCAACAATTAGTCCAGAAGATACTGTTAAAGTGTCCATTTTATATTGTTCAACTTCATTACTTTTGGTAGTGTCAATTTGATATAAAACTGGGTGTCCTTTAGCAATGGAATTAGTCTCAGATGGCGTATCAATAATTGTGTCTGCAGTAATTATAAAATTTGATGTTTTACCTTTGACAATCGAATTACCTACAATTAAACTACTTTTTGTTTTTCGATTATATTTTAAATAAGCTGATTGAATGATAGCAGTATCAGATTCAACTTTGACTTCACCAAAAAATTCTGCTATGTAATTTGAAGATGAATATTCTGAAGTTCTTGAAAAGATTGTTCTATTAAGTTCATTTAACTCAACACCACCAAAAGCTTGAACTTTTTTGTTTTTCTCATCATAATTTAGTTTGGGAGCTTTTAATGTCATTTCATCTTGAACTAAAACTACTCTCCCAGAAAGCTCTGAACGACTTTGAGCCAGATACCAAATTGCGTGGTCGCATGTAATTTTCATATCTGATTGATAAATCTTTACATTCTTATTATATTCTCTGATTGTGTTTAAACCTGTTCCAGAGCCAACGAGTTCATCTGCAGTATATCTCATTTTTGAACCTGTTTTAAAAAACTCAGGTTCTTCATTTTCGATAATATTTGAAAATAACAATAATATGTATAAATAACTAATTATCAATTATAGCCTTGTAATATTGTTCTCTAAATTCTTTTTTATTGCTTTTAACTCAATATTCAATCCTTCACCAATTGGTTTATCTATTAATAAACCAAATAGTTTTGAAATAGGGTTCCATCCTAATTCCATTATATAAACTTTTTTAAGTTCGGTAAAATTAATTTTATCTTTAAATTCAAATTTCCCAATCACTTTTTGTGACTTCTTTTCATGACTTATTTCAAATTCCATACTAGCACCTGCATAGTAATGAGTAATAAGCAATTTTAAATCACCTGAAGTTTTTCCTTTGTAAATAGCTTTTGCACCATTACCACTAGTTTGACCAAAATATATTACTTGCATTGTTGAATCTACTTGTTTTAATGAGGTCCATTCTTCCCAAGTTTTTAGATTACACAAATAAGTCTCAACCTTTTCAAGTTTAGAATTGATTTGGATGCTTCTCTCAACTGTAGCAGTTGTAGGTAAAAAAAATGAAATTACAATTGCAGCCAAACTAATAAAAACAAAAAACCAAAGAACGCCTTTTATGATTTTATAAAGAATTAACATTTTATATCCTGTAGAAAATTAACTTCAAATTTATGAAAAGAATATCTAATAAACAATACAACACTATTTAAATTATCAAAGCAGTAGAAAAAATTATTTATATAAGTTTTTACTAATTATAAATTCATTTATTTCTTTTGGTATTAATTCACCAATATCTTTTCCAATTTTAATTGATTGTCTTATCTTGGAAGCTGATATTTCAAACTGTTTAGTCTGAACAATAATTGGTTTTTTATTTTCAATTGATAATTTAGAAATAATATCATCATCAAGTTTGAAATATGGTCTTTTAGCAATACAAAGTTGAACATTGGATAAAATATCTAAATACTGCTTCCAAAGAATAAAACTTTCTGCTTGATCGCCACCAATTAACAAAAACAAATCATCTAAAGGATATAAACTTTTTAAATGATTGATTGTATCAATTGTATAAGAGGTTGTCGCTTTTTCAATTTCATAATGTAAAACTGAAAATAAAGGATAGTCTCTCAAAGCAATTTCTACCATTTGTAATCTATTACTAGGAGAAATAACATCTTTCTCAGTTAATCTAAAAGGAGATTGATATGCAGGAACGAAATAACATATATCGAGTTCGAAGTTATTAACAAACGATTCAGCAATGCTTATATGAGCATTGTGAATTGGATTAAATGTACCACCAAATATACCTATTTTACGTTTCAATTGTCTAACCTGATATCAAATATTTTCATTGTATTTTTTTCAATTAATCAAAACTAAGTTTTAAATACTATTTACTTACTATTATTTTTAAAATTTTGTAAAAGTTTTATTAATATATTTTAGTTTCAAAATCATTATCACTTACCAAATCTACTTTTTAAGTCTGTAATAGAAAATGACTCTTTGGGTTTTTCAACTTTTGGAACAATTATTTTGTTTTTTTGGGCTTGTTTAATTGAAAGTGCTACTCTTTTTAGCTTTTCATTTATTTCAGTAACCATTACATTAACTATTTGACCAACTTTCAATATTTTTGTTGGTTCTTTTACATACCCATTTGCTATTTCTGAAATATGAACTAAGCCATCTTGATGTACTCCTATATCCACAAACGCACCAAAATTTGTTATGTTAGTTACTACTCCTTCAAGTTCCATACCAACTCTTAAATCTTTGATTTCTTTAATCCCATCATTAAAGCTAGCATATTTAAATTCTTCTCTAGGGTCTCTACCAGGTTTTTCAAGCTCTAAAATAATATCTTTCAATGTTGGTTCACCAATTGATTCGGATATATATTTTTTAAGATTCAATGTTTTAAGCTTATCATTAGCTTTAGTAATTTCACTTACTGGTACTTGCAAATCAATAGCAAATTGCTCAACTATTTTATAGCTTTCAGGATGAACAGCTGTATTATCAAGAGGATTTGGACCATTTTTAATTCTTAAAAATCCAGCAGAAAGTTCAAATGCCTTATCGCCGAGTTTAGCTACTTTCATTAGTTCGCGTCGAGATTTAAAAGCTCCGTTCTTATTTCTATATTCTATTATACTGGATGCGATAGAAGTATTTAAACCAGATACATAAGTTAATAATTCTTTTGAAGCAGTATTCAAATCTACTCCAACGTAATTCACACAAGATTCAACCGTTTCATCAAGTCTCTTTTTGATTAGTTTTTGATCTACATCATGTTGGTATTGTCCTACTCCAATTGACTTTGGATCTATTTTCACAAGCTCTGCAAGTGGATCTTGCAAACGTCTTGCTATACTAATTGCACCCCTTACTGTAACATCTAAATCTGGAAATTCTTTCACAGCAACTTCGCTTGCAGAATAAATAGAAGCACCAGCTTCACTTACTGTTACTTTAATTGGTTTTTTATCTAATTTTGATATTACCTTTTCAACAAACTCATCAGTTTCTCTAGAAGCAGTACCATTACCTATTGCAATCAATTCAATTTTGTATTTATCAATAAAATATAACAACAATTTTTCAGCATTCATTTTC
>JAPLFM010000208.1:12863-24889 GCA_026390675.1 Candidatus Kapaibacterium sp.
ATATATTTACCAGTGTTATCCAATGCACACACTTTGCATCCTGTTCTAAATCCAGGATCAATACCCATAGTTGGTTTCATTCCAGCCGGTGCTGAAAGCAACATTTGCCTAACATTATTTTCAAATACTTTTACCGATTCAATATCAGCTATAACTTTTCTATCTAGTCTTAATTCACCAATCAAGGAGTTTTTGAAAAGCCTAGTATAAGAATCTTTAATCATTTTAGCATAGAAATCTACAATATCAATTTGATTAGATATAATTTGTTTTTTTTCAATGAAATTTAATATATCATCTTCTTCAAATTTCAAATCAATAGATAATATTTTTTCACCTTCCGCTCGTCTCATTGCTAACATCTGGTGAGGAGCAACTTTTGAAATTTGAACTTGAAAATCTCTATACATTTCAAATTTAGTAGATCCTACTTCAAATTCAGGTTTAATTTTAGTAACAAAAATTCCATTTTTACCAATAAACTCTCTAACCCAATTTCTTAAATCGACCACCTCAGATAGCTCTTCTGCCAATATATCACTTGCCCCTGAGAGTGCTTCAATTATAGATTTAACTTCCAATTCGTCATTTATATATTTCTCTGCTTCTGATTTTAAATTTAAAGCAGTATTATTCAAATTAGCTTCTTTTATTGAAATAGCCAAAGGTTCCAAGCCTTTTTCTCTTGCAATTGTTGCTTTTGTACGCTTTTTAGGTTTGTAAGGCAAATACAAATCTTCAAGAATATTTTTTTGCATACATTCTTCAATTTGCTTTCTTAATGCACCAGTTAATTTACCTTGACTATCAATTGATTCCAAAATTGCTAGCTTTCTTTCTTCAAGTTCCTTTAAATAATCATTCCTATCAAACAAATCTCTTAGATGAGTTTCTGTCAATTCACCTGTCTTTTCTTTTCTGTATCTTGCTATAAAAGGTAAAGTACCACCTTCTTCTCTCAAAGCTAAAGCATTTTCAATTTGCCAAGTTTTCAATCCAAGTTCATTAGCAATAAGGCTATTTATATCTAACATTTTTGTTTATTGTCCGTTTTATAAGTATTATTTTATTTAGGCTGCAAAGATAAGGATAGACGCTAATATGGTAAATCAAATTTTATTAACGTGGATAAAAAAGATAAGTTTTAAATTTCATTCAGTGAATTTCTAGCAGCATCTTGTTCAGCAGATTTACGTGTTTTCCCTGTCCCCTTACCGATAAGTTTATCCCCATTAAATGCACCTATAACAAATATTTTCTCGTGGTCTGGTCCATTTGATTCAAGTATTTCATATTTTGGAGGAGTCATAGATTTGGCTTGCATCTTTTCCAATAACATGCTTTTATAATTAGCATCTTCAAGAAAACTTTGATTCCTAATAATTGGAATCATCTTTTCTATAATAAAATTTGTAGCAGATTTCAAACCTTTATCTAAATATATTGATGCTATTATTGCTTCAACTGTATCTGCAATTATGTTTTCACTACCTCTTTTAACAGATTCTTCAGCTCCATAACTTAATTTTATGAATTGCATCAAACCTAACTCTTTTGCACATATAGCAAGAGATTGTTTATTTACAATCCAGCTTCTCATTTTAGTTAACTCGCCTTCTAAAAGTTTGTTTTCAAAAAATAAAAATTCAGCAATAACCATATTAAGTATAGCATCACCCAAAAATTCTAATCTTTCATTAGAAAAATATTTTTTATTATTTATTATTTGAAGATAAGACCTATGAGTAAGCGCTTGCTCATATATTGAAACATTTTTAATTTTGACATTCAATATTTTTTCAAGTTTAACTTTTTCACTATCAAACAAAAATCCAACTTCAGGGAAAAACTCCTTAAAGTTGGATTTAGATATGTTTCTAATTTTGTCAATATTCAATTCAAATAACTGCTTTATAGCAGAATTTAATTCGAATGCCATTTTAATTCACTGCTTTAAAAAGCAATGAAGCATTATGACCACCAAAACCAAATGTATTACTAATCGCAACATTAACTTCTTTTTTAAGAGCAACATTTGCAACTACATTAATATCACATTCAGGATCTTGATTATTTAGATTTATTGAAGGTGGTATAATACCATTTTTGATTGACATAACTGCAGCAATAGCTTCAATAGCACCTGCTGCTCCAAGTAAATGCCCTGTCATAGATTTGGTAGAACTTACACATAAAGTATCTGTATGATTACCAAAAACAGTTCTAATTGCTTGAGCTTCAGATTTGTCACCAACTGGAGTTGATGTACCATGTGCATTCACATACACAACTTCTTCAGCAGATACACCTGCATCATCTAAACATATTTTCATTGATCGAACAGCACCTTCTCCACCAGGAGCAGTCCCAGTAAGATGATATGCATCATCTGTCAAACCAAAACCAGCTAATTCAGCATAAATTTTGGCTCCACGATTTTGAGCATGTTCTAGAGTTTCTAAAATTAATATTCCAGAACCTTCACCTATTACGAATCCATTTCTATCTTTGTCAAATGGACGAGATGCTAAAGTAGGAGTATCATTGCTAGTAGAAAGCGCTTTCATAGCATTAAATCCACCAACACCCATTGGGCAAACTACTGCCTCTGAACCACCTACAACCATAACGTCAGCCATTCCTCTTTGAATTAGCATTAATGCATCCGCTAGGGAATGAGACGAAGTTGCACATGCAGAAACTGTTGCATAATTTGGTCCTTTAAGACCCCATTTTATAGCAACTTGACCTGCTGCAATATCTGAAATAAGCATTGGTACAAAGAAAGGAGAAATCCTATCAGGATTACCATCTCTTTTGTATAGATTTTCTTGTTGATGGTGATAAGTCCACATTCCACCAATACCTGAACCTATAATTACTCCAACTCTATCTTTATCTGTTACTTCAAAATCTATTCCTGAATCTTCAATTGCCATTGCAGAAGCAGACATAGCATATTGAGTAAACAAATCCATTCTTTGCACTTCTTTTCTATTGATATGCAAAAGTGGATCATAATTTTTTACTTCACAAGCAAACTTTGAATCGAAAGTTGAAGCATCAAATTTAGTTATTGGTACTGCACCAGAAACACCATTTATTAAACCATTCCAATATTCTTGTAATGTATTACCCAATGGAGTAACTGCACCCATACCCGTAACTACGACTTTTGGGAAATTGTATTTAGCCATACTTTTATAATATGTTGGTTTTTATCCTAATTTTTCATTTAAATGACGAATTACATCGCCTACTGCTTGAATTTTCTCAGCATCATTATCTTCGATTGTTATATCGAATTCTTTTTCAAATTCCATAATTAACTCTACTGTGTCTAAAGAGTCAGCTCCTAAATCTTTTGTGAAAGAAGCTTCATCTGTAATTTGTGAATGTTCAACACCTAATTTATTCACAATAATTTCTGTAACACGTGATCTGATATCAGACATTTTAAAACCTTGAAAAAAATAAAAAAAAATTAAACTCTATTTAAATTGCAAGTCCACCATCTACATGAAGTACTTGTCCTGTAACATAATTTGAATCATCACTTATAAAAAAAGCAACCACTTTAGCAATATCAACTGGTAAACCAGATCTTTTTAATGGAATATTATCCACAAATGATTTTAATTGCTCTTCTGAAAGCTTAGCTGTCATATCAGTTTCTATAAATCCTGGTGCTATCAAATTGACCAAAATATTCCTAGAACCCAATTCTTTTGCCAATGATTTGGTAAAACCTATCATTCCTGCTTTAGATGCAGAATAATTAGATTGTCCGGCATTACCTGTAGTTCCTACAATTGAACCAATATTTATTATTCTACCACTACGTTGAGACATCATAACTTTTGAAGCTGCTTTACAAGTATTAAAAGCACCTTTCAAATTGATATTCATTACTGTATCCCAATCTGTTTCAGACATTCTTAAAAGTAAATTATCTTTTGTTATACCTGCATTATTTACCAAAAAGTCAATTCTTCCGCTTTCTGATTTAATTTTATCAATAGCTAGTTGAACTTCATTAAAATCAGAAACATCAACATTTATGTATATTATTCTATTATTTATCTCTTCATCATCTGAAAATTGAGTTCCCTCAGCTAATGAACTCCTACCAAAAACATATACTTTTGCACCTAAAGTTGCAAGCAAACTAGTAATTCCTTTACCAATTCCTTTGCCACCACCAGTAACAATGCCTATCTTACTATTAAAATCGTAACTCATTTATCTTTTTGTATTAAAATTAAAGTTCAAAATAAAAAATTATTTAATCAATTACGATATTTTTTTTTCAATATCGTCAAACTTATCAAATCCACTAATTTCAATTTCCTTTAAAGTTCGTTTTGCTAAGCCTTGTAAAACTTTTCCGGGACCAATTTCTATAAAAGAATTTATATCGTTTTTCTGCATTTCAATCATTGTTTGAGTCCAGTAAACTGGAGAAGTTAATTGAAGTATTAGTGCCGATTTAATTTCATTAGAATCAACTAAAGGTTTTGCACATATATTTGCATAGACTGGTACATTAGCATTATTAAAATTAATTCCATTAATTGCTTTCTCTAATTCTTCCTTAGCTGGTTGCATCAAAGGTGAGTGAAATGCTCCACTTACTTGCAATTCTGCTACCATTTTGGCACCAACAGTTTTGAAACTATTTGCATTTGCTCTCAAATAATCAGCCGAACCAGATACAACAACTTGCCCAACTGAATTAAAATTAGCTGCTACAACTACTTCCCCATTTCCACTTTCAGTTAAATCATTACAAAGTTGATTTACTTTGTCATCATCAGCACCAATTATAGCAAACATTGTTCCGGGTACTTTTTCACCAGCTTCAAACATCAGCTTTCCTCTAAGGCTTACCAATCTCAAAGCATCTTCAAAACTTAAAACACCTGCAGAATAAAGTGCAGCATACTCACCAACTGAATGACCAGCTACTGCATCAAAACTCAAATTGCTTCTTAACAAATCAAATACTACCGCACTATGTAAAAACAAAGCTGGTTGAGTAAATCTAGTTTCTTTTAATTTATCAACTGGTCCATCAAATAAAATTTGACTAAAATCAAATCCTAAAATTTCATTTCCTTTTTCAATTTGTTTTTTTGCTGAAGTACTATTTTCAAAAATATCTTTTAGCATTCCAACATATTGCGAACCTTGTCCAGAAAATAATAATGCACTTTTCATAATATTAGTTTAATCGTTCATATTCCATTTAAGCAAAGCAGCACCCCAAGTAAAGCCTGCACCAAAAGAAGATAATACCAAATTATCACCTTTCTTTATTTTACCATTTTGATACCATTCAGATAAACAAATTGGAATAGTTCCAGCAGTAGTATTACCATATTTATTAATATTTACCATTACTTTATCCATACCTAAGCCCATTCTATTTGCAGAAGCAGCAATAATCCTTAAATTTGCTTGATGTGGAACAAGCCAAGCCACATCATCAGATTTCAAATTATTCCTTTCCATAATTTCTGCTGAAACATCAGCCATGCCTTTTACAGCTGCTCTAAATACTGGTTGTCCATCTTGGAAAATATAATGCTGTTTTTTATCTACTGTTTCATGAGAAGCTGGATTCATACTTCCACCTGCAACCTGATTTAAATATTTTCCACCATAACCATCAATTTGTAATACTTGATCTACCAAACCTAAAGAATCATCATTAGACATTTCAATCAAACAAACACCTGCACCATCACCAAAAAGAATAGCTTGAGAGCGATCGTTAAAATTCAAAATAGAACTCATTTTATCTGCACCACAAAGCAAAACTCTTTTTGCACCACCAGCTTCAACTAATTTACAAGCAGTTACTATCGCAAATAAAAATCCAGAACATGCAGCCGAAATATCAAATCCCCAAGCCTTAGGTAATCCTAATTTGTGTTGAACCAAAGCTGCTGTAGATGGAAACATGTGATCTGGTGTTACAGTTGCAACAATCACACAATCAATATCTGATAAAGCTAATCCTCTTTTTTCAATACATTCTTTAGCTGCTGGAACTATCAAATCAGACGTTCCACCTTCTTTGGCGAATCTTCTTTCTGCTATACCAGTCCTATCCATTATCCACTCGTTATTTGTTTCCAAATAGGTTGCAAAATAATCATTAGTATAAATATCAGGAGGTAAATAATGTGCAATTGAAGTTATTGTAGCTGGCATAAGTAGGATTAATTAGTTGTTTTATTATTAGTTTCGCTTAAAGCTAAACCAATTTTATTATTAATATCTTTATCAATTATTTCTATTGATCTTAAAATCATATTTTGAATTGCTTTAGGAGTCGATTTGCCATGTCCTATGATTGCAACTCCATTTACTCCAAGAAGTGGCACACCACCATAGTCTTGATAATCAAATTGTGATAATACTTTTTTTAGTGTTGGTACCATCAAACCAACTTGAATTTTATTTACTAAGCTTTTATCTGCAAAATTTTTAATAGATTGTTTCAGAAATCCTAAAAAACTTTCTGCAAATTTCAAAACTATATTTCCAGTAAAACCATCACATACTACTACGTCTGCTTTACCATTAAAAATATCTCCACCTTCAATATTACCAATAAAGTTTAAATTACTTTCAGAAAGCAATGAGTAAGTTTCAACAACTATTTCGCTGCCTTTACTTTTTTCTTCACCAATATTAAGTAAACCAACCTTAGGTTTGTCAACTCCTAACATTTCACTGAAGTAAATTGAACCCATTACTGCAAATTCTGTTAAAAACTTAGGTTTAGAATCTACATTAGCTCCTGCATCAACAATTAAAGTAGGATTGCCACTAACTGTGGGGAAAAAAGTCCCAATAGTAGGTCTGCTTACTCCTTTGATTCTACCAAGCAAAACGGTGCAAGTTGACATCATAGCACCAGTATTCCCAGCAGAAATAAAAGCATCAACCTTCCCTTGCTTATGCAGTTCAGCACCAATATACAAAGAAGAATTCTTTTTGTTCTTAATTGCTGCTGTTGCATCATCGTGCATAGTAACTACTTCGTCAGCATTGATTATGGAATAATTGATTTTTGAAACATCATATTTCTTCAAATTTTCAATTATTACACTTTCAATACCTACGAAAACAATTTCTAACTGTTCTTTACTATAATTTTGCTCAAACACTCTAATAACACCTTCAATCTCACTCTTAGGAGCAAAATCTCCACCCATAGCATCTATAGCTATTTTATAGGTTGTGTTTTTAAGTGTATTATCAGCCATATATAAATTTAATCAAAAAATAATTAACTAAACTTATAGATCTACTGTTATTACTTGACGGCCATTATAATAACCGCAAGATGTACAAGCAGTGTGTGAAAGTTTGGCATTACTGCATTGCGGACACAATGTAGTTGTTGCTGATACTGCTTTATAGTGAGTACGTCTTTTAGCAGTTCTTGTTTTAGACATTCTTCGTTTAGGATGTGGCATTGTTTAACCTTTAATACAAAATCTTAATTTAAATTTACATTTTTCAAAGCAGTCCAAAGTTGTTTCGAACTACTACCATCTTCTTCTACATTTATTATAGCTTTAGCACTATATTTCTCAAAAACTTCTTCAAAACTCATACCATCAAATTTTGGTGATACTCGTTTCATAGGCAATGATAAAACCAATTCTTCATATACTCTTTCTGTTATGTCCAAGTATTTATCTTCTTTACTTATCAAAAACTTTTCTTCATCTAATTCGGTCTCTTTTTCTTTTATTAAAACAGTAGATTCTATTATCTCCATTTCAAAAGCAACTTCAACCAAATAATCAAACTCCTCTAAAGACCAATCGCAAATCAATTTTGAATTGCAAATTGCTTTGGCTTTCAAAGTCATTCTACTATCAACTTTAGATAGTTTTCCAACTACTTTTACTTCACCAAAAAACTCAGAATTGTCCCAATTCAAATTTTTAACATCATCAAATACATCTATTTGGTGAGTGCCATTTTTCAAACTTTGTGT
Organism: Candidatus Kapaibacterium sp.; assembly: GCA_026390675.1. GTDB lineage: Bacteria > Bacteroidota > Ignavibacteria > Kapaibacteriales > UBA2268 > JAPLFM01. Next base: position 20,887 of record JAPLFM010000208.1, read on the forward strand.
AAAAATTTTTAACATTTCTTTGCTATATACAAAAAAAATCTTACAAAGATAAGTAACTCTGTGAGATTTACCAAGAATTATAAATTTCTTAGTTAATTATTAGACTAGAAAGTTGTAAACGTTTTAATTTTACTTTTATTGGTAAAGTAATTAAAATGTGAATTATTTATAAGAAATCGTTTATTGCTTTCTCATTCACCACAATAGGCTTATTCTTATATTTCCTAAGTGGTCTTTTAATTCGTATTGTTTTTTATCGAGAATGCGTTTAAAGTTCTTCTTAATTACATCTTCTGTAAGTACATCTAAGTAGTACAAATTTGCTTAATCTGGTTTACGAGTTACAAACCTGCCTTGCTGTTCATTTCCATATATGTGCCATTCAGAAAGTTTGGGCATTTTGATAATGTCGGAAACCGTAAACTTATGATTTAAAGTACCACTTTTATCAATACCATCTATAGCAAGTAAACTCATTGTAGAGCTAGTACCAAGTAATTGATTTATATCTATTTTCAACTTAGTTCCAACCACTAAAGTTTGACTTATACCCACACAAGGTCCTGAAATAAAAGGTCTTGAAACTACAGGCTGAGTTAAAGTTATTTCACCAGTTTCAGGATTGTATGTATTTTTTCTTTTTGTCATTTATTTTTTAAATTGCTTAGGAGCATTACCAATAGTATCTATTAAGCCAAACTCTAGTAAATTCAATTTTTTTATTTTGAAATAATTTTTATCATCTTTAATACTACTATGAAAGTTTATATTATATTTAACTTGAGTTATAATTTCTTCATTTGAGTCTATATTATATAATGTAGATAACTTGTTATCAGATTCGATACGAAATATGACTTCATTTTCTTTTAATGTCCAAATTATATAAAATGTATGTATCGATAATTTATCATTCTCTATTTGGTAAACATTATATTTATACCCATATTCTCTGACTAAAACTTGAAACATAAATTGCAATTTAGTTAATGTATTTCTATTTATTCCTATTGATTCGTTTTCAAAATCTAAATTAATAATATATGATTCATCATCAGTATTTATAGTCATTGTTGATTCTTTTTTATATCGATAATCATTTTGATTTTCATCATGAGGATTAGTAAATAGAGTATCATTAAAAATTCTGTAATAGTTGTCAGAATAATAAAAATAAATTTTATCTTGATATCTTAATTTATAAAATAAATTAGTTTCATTAATTTTGTTTCCTACAAAAAAATTATTCTCTTTAATAAACTCAAAAGGTACTTTTATTTTTGATTTAATTGATTCATGCTTCCATGGTTTAGGAGGATGATTAGAAAAAGGTTCGGTTATATAAATAAAAAATATTCCTATTCCTAATAATATTATAAATACTAATAATGTTATAAATACTATTTTCAATTTTTTATTTTTCATTATAATACTCTACTTTTCAAATTTATTTTTTTTTAGGATTTGAATTAGGTTTTGCTTTTAATAACATTTCTTTCACTAAATTTGGATAATAAATCCAACCATATGTACCACTCTTCCATCCATTTAAATATTTATTATAATTAGTTTCTTCTTTTTCTTTAATTTCGTCAATAGTCATATAATATTGATGGAAATTACTTGAATTTTGTTTATCAAGCCAATTTTTGGTACCTTGTGCAGTATTTGATTTACTTGACATATTATCACCTTCTACATTAAAGCTATACCACTCAAAATTATTTGATTTTAATGCTTCAGTTCCAAGATTTATTGAGGTTGGGTCTAATGGAGTTGATATTGTAACCACTGTTATTTTAACATTATTTGCATATTCTACACCAAACTTGGAACTTAATATATATCTAATCATTGGTACAGATTGTAAACCAACATTCCCACCATGACTATCTCCTAAAATTGAAATATTATCAAACATCTTATGATTAATAACAACATGAACTGCAAATTCAAGTGCAGCATTTGTTCTTTGAGCCGCTGTATTAAAATCCCAATTATTCCATTTAAAATCATAGTTTATAGGTGATTGATTTAAATTTAAATCAGTAACAATCTTTTCCAAACTCTCTTTCAATTTTGGAATTGTATATTCTTGATTTTCAGTTTCTAAATTTTGTCCTGTTCCTACTACATAAAAAGGTTCCAAACCATCTAAATCTATTGCTTGAATTGGAGTATTTCCTGCAAATTGATATGGAGTATAATAAGGGTAAGATTTTGTTAATGGGTCAACACTTGGAAATCGTGCTGCTCTTGTGTCATAAGCTCGCATTCCATAATCTTGCCAATTCCCTTCTGCATTTATTTCTTTGTCATTTTCTTTACCGTTATAACCATACCTGCTCGAACCACTACTCCAACTTCTGTCAGAAATTAACATACCATAAGGGTAATAGTCGTTTACTGCTTTCTCATCTACCACAAAAGGTGCTACACCTCTTATTGCAGTTGGTATCTTCATATCACCTATAGCTATACGCACATTTCCAAAATGGTCTTTAAATTCATATTGTTTTTTGTCAAGTATTCTAAAGAAATTCATTTTTGTTACATCACTTTTCAAAACGTCAATATAATACAAAGGCCCTGCATCTGGTTTCTTTACAGAAAAACGTCCTTGCTGTTCATTCCCGTATATATGCCACTCGCTAAGTTTTGGCATTTTGGTAATATCTGAGATATTTGAGTTAAGTCTAGTCAATATAATATTTTATTTTGTTTTTCGTATATTTGTAAAAAGAAATTAAACAAAAGCATATAATTATGAAAGAAGAAAAATTAAGTTTCGAAAAAGTTTGGTTAATGTTTCAAGAAACTGATAAAAAAATAAACAAATTAGCAATTGAAAGTGATAAAACTGAAAAGCAAATCAAAAACTTAGGTAAAGAGATTGGCAATCTTGGTAATTCTTTTGGAAGATATACTGAAGGTATGTTAGGTCCTTCAATAAGAAAAATTTTGAATAAATTAGGAGCTGAAAGTGCTTATGCAAATTTCACAGATCCCAAGAAAAACAAATTTGAATTTGATTATGTTGGTACAGTTAATGGGTCAATAAATAAGGTGTTTTTAGTTGAAGTTAAAACTACTTTAAGTGAAGAACATATAAAAAAGTTTATAGAAAAGTTAAAAATTGTTTCAAATGAAGTATCAGATTTTAAAGGGAAAAAAGTGATTGGAGCAATTGCTTCAATTTCATATTTAGAAAAAGATAGAGAAATAGTCTTATCCAATGGTTTATATTTTATGAATATTTCAAATGACATTGCAAAATTAGATACGCCAAAAAGTTTTGTTCCAAAAGAGTTTTAATCTAAATAATTTATTACACAAACCATTCCCACTTTATTAATGTTTGATTTTGGTTCATTCACCCCTTGGAAAATTGAGACAGCAACTTGAAATGTTGTATTCTAGGGGTGTGGTTCTTTGCATATTTCCAGCCAAGTTGTTCATTTCCAAAAATATTTTATTTCTAATTTCCATTAATTTTGGTTCAAAGTTCTATAGGAACGAACTGTTTGTAGAAAAACATCACTCATAGAACTCCTCTTGAATTCTAAAGCACTTATATTTTAGATTACACAAAATACACTTATTAATTAATCACAGAAGTTAATCATATTAATCATTCAAAATCATAGTTCAGACATAATAAGGAAAAACAAAATGGAACCTATCACAAACCCAATCAGTCAGTTATCAGATGAATCTGATGATAATTACGACTTATTTCTAATTTTTTTGAAATATGGAACAATCAAAGCACTACATACCAGAATTCAAGGCAAAGTAAGTATGAGCAAATTATACTATTTAGCAAAACAATTCAATTGGAATGAAAGAAGATTAACTGCAAGCCACGAAGTCTTAACAAACGTAGTAGAATCTAAAATCAAAGATTTAATTTGGTTACATCCGCAATCAGTTCAAAACACTATTGACTCGGCTTGTGCTTTAGAACGCATTACAGCAGCAGTTCTAATTTGCCTGCCTACAG
>JAPLFM010000098.1 GCA_026390675.1 Candidatus Kapaibacterium sp.
GCTAATTTTATATCTTCATCATTAAATGCTTTATCAATTACTTCTTTTGATGCTTTTATTTCAGCATCTTTTCTCAATTGAATTGCTTTTATTCTTCTATCAGTAGTTAAAGCTTGAGTTTCTTCTTCAAGTGCTAATAGTTTTTCTGATTTTTCTAAAGCAGATAAATATTCAGCATTGTTTACTTTTTCAACTTCTTTTTTGATTTTTTCTAATTTTAATTCAACATCTTTATCTTCAACTTCAAGATTAATTTTACTTGTGCTATCTTGAATTTTTTCAAGCTGTCCTCTTACTTTATTGATAACTTCAATTATTTTATTATCTTTAATTTTAAGTTCAATTTCTTGGTCACTAATAGCATTTTTCAAACTTTCATATTCAGTGATAGTTTTTTCTTTTGCTTCTTTTGAAATGCCAATACCAATAACAGCATTACCATTTAAATCTGTTGTAATTTTAAAAATCTCTTCATATTTTTTAGCGATTTCTTGTGAAGTTTGTAATTTCTTTTTTTGAATATCAAGTTGTTCTTCTTCTGAAACTGCTCTTTTTTCGATAGCTGCATTTCGTTTTATTTCTTGTTCGTAGCTTTTTTGTTCATTTGCCAAATCTTTAGTTGCATTTGCGAATGCTTTCTCAGCTTCTTTTTGTCTTTTTGCACTTATTTTCTCAGCTTCTTTATCTGGTTTTTCTTTTATTCCACTTGAGGCAACTTTCTCATCAATCGCATCTTGAAGAATAGCTTTTTCATCTGAAGTCAAGCCTTTATCTAATTTAATTCTTGACTGGATATTTAATACAGTTTTATAATCCTTAACTTTACTAATTTCAGATTGATATTTTGCTAAAGCTGATGTAGCAATATTAATATTAGTTTCTGCTTGTTTAGATTCAACTTTTACTTCAATTTTTTTCTCAGTTTTATTTGGAATAATTCCTAAAAATTTACCAACAGCTGAAGCAGCATCAAGTATAACACCTAAAAATTCTTTTATTTTTTTCCAGAGATTGTCAATTATACCTCTAAATGTTTCTGAATTTTTATAAGCTAAAATTAATCCAGCAACTAAAGCTCCAATAGCTATTACAATTAATCCTAGTGGATTAGCAGACATTACAAGATTTAATACAGTTTGAGCAGCACTAAATATATAAGTTTTAGCAGCTGCAATGACGTTTCCATTTGCAAGAGCAGTATAAGCTCCAGTTACAGCAGTAACTATTGTAGTACCAACACTTGCAACAGCTGAATAAGCTCCTTGAGCCAAAGCAAGTGCATTTGTAGAAATTGCAGAGAAATTTACAGCAACATTATAAGCTAATAATGAAGCTCCAATACCTGCAATTAATGGAGAGAATGGTTCTAAAATACCAACAAAATCTTTAAAATGTGTAATTGCAAAAGCAACTCCTTCAGCTACTAATTTGATAGGAATTACAAGTAATTTTATTAATACTGATGCAACATCAGCTACAACTGATAATACTGTTTTCAATATTTCAGCAAAATCAAAGACTGGAGCAGAATCTTGACTAAAAGCGGTAAAGATTTGTGCAATTGCATCAGTCAAAGGAGATATTGCTTCTTTGATTTGTCCAAAAGCATCTCCAATTATACTACCAATAGTTGATAATACTTCTCCAATGATAGAGATTGCACCTGTAAAGGCGTTACCTAATAATTCAGCAACTGGAGTGATAATTGCTCCAAGTTCTTTTAATCCACCTTTTAACATTGGTAAAAACTTAGTTGACACTAATTCAGCCGCATTACCTAATTTTGATAAAATAGGAGCTAATGTCTCAATCAAAGAAGAGCCAATTGCTGATTGAATTCCAGATAATGAATTTTGGAAACGCTCAATTGAACCAACGGGTCCTTTAGCTTGTTCTTTGAGTTGCTCCATTGTTGGAGTTAATTTTTCTAAGATTTTATTGTATCTTTCAGCATCGGATGAGCCTTTTTGGAATACAATACCTACTCTTTTTAATTGTGCTTCATTCTCAGGGTCGCTAGCTTTACCAAGCATTTTACCAGCCATTTCGTAAGAAATACCAGCTTTATTTGCCAAAGCAATAGCAAGTTCTTGAGTTTGTTTTAAATCTTTTGTAGCACCACCATATCTTAGAAATGCAGATGTAGCTTTGAGTTTTTTTAACAGCTATTCCTTTTTCAAACAATTTCTCAAAACCACCAATTATTCCATCAATACCTTTTAATAAAAGACCACCACCAGCAACAGCTAATCCAGTTTGCAATGCTTCAGACATTGAAGACGCTGCTTTTGATGCCGCTTCTCCAATTCCTTTTGGTAAATCTGTTTTAATTTTGTTTACTATATTATTTATTGAGCCACCCAAACCATTTGACATTGTTGCACCAGCTTTCTCACCAGCATTACCAATCTCTCCAACAGACTTAGAAGCACTTACAGCTTGCTGAGTAATTTGAGAAAAAGCAGAACTAGTAGAAGCACCATCAATGATTTTTAAATCTTTGAAAGTGCCTGATATATTAGCTTTTGCTTGTTCAGATATTTTTTTAATTCCTGCTATATCAAGAACTGGTTGAATGAGGAATTTAACTGCTAAATCTGCCATAATATAATTAACTTAGTGGTTCAAAATGTGTATTATCTTTTGGTGTATAATTTACTGCTGTTCTTATTGCTATATATTCCCATACTTCAGAAGC
>JAPLFM010000311.1:0-3648 GCA_026390675.1 Candidatus Kapaibacterium sp.
CCAAATCCAAAATAAGCATCTCCATACATTGTTCCAAAATCACTTTCAAAATCCAATTTGGTTGTAATACCTTCAACTGTCCCTTCGCCAATAATTTGATTAATCTTTATTGCATTAAATTTTATATTGTTAAAACTAATGTCTGGTAATATTTTGCTTAAATCGTTTGTAATTAATTTAGAGTTTGTAATATCAACATAATACTTTAATTCATTTCCTTTAATTATATTTTGTAATGAAGCATTGAAATTTAAAAAACTATTTGCAAATTTCAATTCAGCTTTATGAATACTAATATCATCAAAACTACCATTCGCTGTAAAGTTTAATTCGTCAATTTTTTTAACATTGAAGCCTAATGTGGTAAATAAGTTAATATATTTTGGTTCAAATTGCTTGCTTTTTAAATCTAAAACTAAAAATGATTTGTTAATATCTTTATTGCCATTTCCCAAAATATCAAAATTGTCAATTCTAATATCCATACTTAATTTTGAATTGTTTGATTCTAATTCGAAATCATTAACCTGTATAAATTGCCTATTTAGATTTACTTTTGCTTTAAAAGATTTAAGATTACTTTGAGAAAATTTTTCTGTGAAGTTAATGCTTTTAAAAGTTACTTTATACTCATTTTGTACTAACTTTACATCAGCATCCAAACTAATATTACAATTTGAATATAGTGCATTTAATGGATTAAAAATATTAGTGCTTACTTTAAAATCTGGTTTGTTTATTTTAATTTCAGAATTATACAAATTAAAATTCTTGACTAAAAAGTGTAAATTTGGAGTTTGTTTTTGAATTGTATCCTGTGATTTTTTAATAATATGTTCAAAATTCCAAGTACTATCTTTTATATTGTATTCAAAATTAAGTTTTGAATTAGCCAAATTCAAATAATTCACTTTAATTCTATTGTCGATTAAATCTAACAAGCTAATATCTAATTCAATTCTATTGATATTTGCAATTGTATCATTTAATTTGTTTATTACAACTTTTTCGATTACAATATTACCATTATTATCAAATGTCATATCATCAATTGCTAAGTTGGAATCTAGTTCTTTATTTACTATTAAAAGTAAATTTCTAATTGCCCAATGTCTAAAACCGTAAAATTGTGCTGCAATTCCACAAAAAATAATTAAAAATAACCAACTTCCTATTAAGATTTTAAGAAATTTACCGAAATAACTTAAGATAATTAGAATAATCTTATTATTTGACTTCTTTTTAGTTGTTGCCTCTATGTGTTTTTTTTCTAACAATGTTATTTATAGTATTTAACAAATTTTGTTTTAGTCATAATATTTAAAGAAGAAATAGAAATCATAAAATTTTAAATTTTTAAATTAATTTCAATAAAGATGTTTCAAAATACTATATTTTTTTTTAATTAATGTAATTCTAGTAATATTAGTAAAATTTCATTTGTTTTTTGCAAAAATCATATTAAATTGCAACTATAAGTGAAGCCTATTTCATTTCTATTATTTTTCATAATAGATTACTAGATTTAATGTTAAATTAGTTAATAGTCAATTAATGTTCAATTTGTATATACAAAACAATAAGTAAATTAAAAATATGAGTACTCAAGATAGTTCAAATATGGATTTCGAAATAGATGATTTACTAAATTCTTATTTAGCTGACAACCCAACTGTTAAAGGCGATGCTAGTGTTAAAGTTGATACTAAAATAGCCCCTCAAACAAATATTACAAGTGAACCTGCTCCAGCTCAAACTAATAATCCTCAAAGTGTTGAAAATTCTACTCAAAATTCAACAAGTTTACCAGAACAAATTATCATTTTAACTATTGATGATGACAAATGGATTCAAAGAATTTTTAGTCAGTATTTACAACAATGGGGATTTAAACATATTTTATCTAGTGATGCATTTAGTGGACTTACTGAAGCAATTAATCAACAACCTCATTTGATTTTTTTAGATTTAATCATGCCTGATGTTACTGGTGAAGTTCTATTACAATTCTTAAAAAATCTCGAATATACAAGAGATATACCTGTTGTGATTATTTCTGGGAATTTAAATAAAGAAGTTTTAAGAAATACTTACATTCTTGGAGCTAAAGGATTTATTTCTAAACCATTTAACCAAGATATATTATATTCAAAAATCAAAGAAGTAATTGATCCTGAACTTTTTGAAAAAATGGTTGACTTAGGAAGAATAGTTCCTAATGCTTTAAAAAAGAAACCTCAAATAATTTAAAATTTAGAATCTATTTTTAATTAAGTTTATAAACAAATTAAATTTTCTTAACTTAAAACAAATCAAATTAATATAGTTCACATTATATCTTTTACACTTTGATAACTTTTATCATATCATCTAAGTTATCCTTCAGACTAGCATTTCCAGAAACAATAACTATATGGCTTCCTCTACGAACGAAATTCAAAGAAAGTAGTACTTGAGGATCAAAGACTAATTCATTTGAATCTTCAAAAAATGGAGTAACACCCCAAATAAATTGAAGCCTTCTACATACATTTTCATCAGTTGTTAATGCCACAATTGGAATTCTAGGTCTATAGCTTGCAATTTTCTTAGTTGTTGAAGTTGCATTTGAGAGGGTAACAATTGCACTAGCATTAATTTTATCAGCAATTAAACAAGCTGCATTTGCTAGTGCATCATATAGATCACTATTATTTTCATCTAATCCTATGTATTTTTTACTACCATAAGGATAATGATCTTCTATATTTTGGATAATTCTAGACATATATCCAACTGCATCAAAAGGATAACGACCAACACTAGTTTCACCAGATAACATTACACAATCTGTACCATCAATTACTGCATTTGCAACATCACTTGCTTCAGCTCTTGTCGGTCTTGGGTTTGTAATCATTGATTCAAGCATTTGAGTTGCAGTTATAACTGGTTTCCCATAATAGTTACATCTATTAATGATTTCTTTTTGAATTACAGGCAATTTTTCAGCAGGCATTTCTAGTCCTAAATCTCCACGAGCAACCATAATTGCAGTGCTTTCTTCAATGATTTCATCAATATTTTCACATGCTTCAACTCTTTCAATTTTCGAAATAATAGGCAACTCTTTACCATATATTTTCATTGCAGCTTTTAATTCAATTACATCTCTACGAGAACGAACAAAAGAAAGTGCAACTGCATCAACTCCATTAGCTATTCCAAACTTTAAATCTTCTAAATCTTTGTCACTTAATGATGGAGCTGAACTTGATACTCCTGGAACAATAATTCCTTTACGATTTTTAAGTAAACCACCCTTGATTACCTTAGTTACTATATCATTTTTTTCAACTTTTTCTACTTGAAGTATTATATAACCATCATCTAATAATATTGTATTTAAAGGTTGAACTTCATTTATTAATTCAGCATAACTTGTATAAACTCTTTGAGCATTGCCAATACCAATATTTTCAGATGTAATTCTAAATTCAGCACCATCTTGTAAAAATACTTCACCATTTTCAACCATTTCAGTTCTTATTTTTGGACCTTGCAAATCCAAAAGAATAGGTACGTATTTTTTAGCTAGTATACATGCTTCTCTTACTTCTTTAATAGTCTGTAAATGAACTTCGTGTGAACTATGAGAAAAATTTAGTC
>JAPLFM010000311.1:3699-7670 GCA_026390675.1 Candidatus Kapaibacterium sp.
CACTAGTTGATGGACCTAAAGTGCATAATATTTTAGTTTTGCGTGGGAAATGTTCTTTCATAAGTTTATCCAATAAATGGTAAGAAATAAAATTCTGTAATACTTTGAAGCAAATTAAACAAATAATAGAAGGAATACAAGGTAAATATTCCAGCAAAGCAATACATAAAAATTCTCCAGAATTTATCATTTGGTAAAATTGCTAAATACCAAATTCCTAATATTGAGATTAAATACAAATAAACTAAATTCCATTCTGCTGAATAATCAATATTTAACTTTTCTAATTTTAAATCGCTAAAATCAGTTGAATAAAGTTTGATTGGCTTAGAAGGTACTTTGAAACCTTTTGCATAAGAAATATTATCTCTAAGTCTTGCATCTTTCTTAAGCCAACGTATATAAATTCTATCATAAGGCATTATAGAATCAGCTTGATAATATAATTCTACAAACTTCTTTTCTGGGACTGAAATTTTGGATGTAAATCTTGGATGACTTAGTGGGTAAGCCGAAACCCAGTTTTGCAAAGTATCTTTTAAATACACTACATAATTTTGATTTTCTCTAGTATTATTTTCAATTATAAGCTTCTGCATTCTTAGAGGAGGCGCAAAGTATTGTGGAATTTGAGGAATTAAATTTAAAATATTAAAATAAACAAAAAGTAACCAAAACGGTAATTGGATAATAAATTTAAAAATTAATTCGAAAATATTTAATGAGTTTTTTCTAATTTGTTTGAAAAGTAATATCCAATAAATTAGGTAAAACAAAGTTACTACTACGTAAATTAAATATATATAAAAAATTGGAATCAAACTTATACCATTTCAGTTAATAATAATAACTTAATCTTCATTTTGCAATTTCTTTTGCTTCATTTATAGATTCAATTGCTTTTTTAAACACACTATCAATTTTTGACATTATATAGTAATAAGCATCTTGATTCCATATTGCTTCAGCTATACGAGCTAATAATAATAATCTAATATATTCTTTATCGGTTAAAAACATTTGATCATTCCAAACATTCTTTTTTAAAGAAATTTGATGAAGTTCTTCAAGTTGTTCGTCACTTATTCTAAAATCATAAGCAAACTTTTGAAAATCATTTTTATATTTTTCTTTTATTTTAGATTGATTAATATCTAACCAAGCATAAGCAAATTCTTGAATTGTTCTATTGTTGTTTAATACTTGCGAAAGCAAAGTTAATGTGTCCAAAGGTGTAATTTTGTCAGGTAAAACACCTCCAAATGATATAATAACTCTTCCTTTTTTAGATTTAAAAATATCAGCTTTAGTTTTTCCACCTGTCAAAGATAAAGCATTTTTGATTTCATTTTGTGATTTTTCATCTAAACCAAGTTTTGTTTCATCAGATAAAGCAAAATCACTTCCTTGTCTATTTTTTTCGATTGGCCTACCAGAAGAAGTTAAGTACTCAGCAACAGTTAGTCTAAATGCAGAACCATCATTGAACTCCCACCAATTTTGAACACTACCTTTGCCGAAAGTATTTTGTCCAATAACTAATCCTAAATCATAATCTTGTACATTTGCCGATAAAATCTCACCTGCAGAAGCAGTTTCGCTATCAACAATCACAATCAGAGGCATTCCAATATATTCACCATTTTTTGTTGTAACTCTATTAACATTGAAATTTTGGTTTGTAACTTTTGATTTGATAATTACTTTATCTTTTTCAAGAAACATACCAATTATATTTGAAATTTGATCTAAATATCCACCTGGATTACTACGAATATCAATAACCAAATTGTCAATCTTATATTCTTTTGTAATTTTGTCAATTTCATATTTAAAATCTAAATCAGAATGAGTTGAAAATACGTTTGATTTTAAATAAAGAGTTTTGGTAGCTTTTAAATAGAACTTTGCAAAAATTGAAGATTGATTAACACTTTGTCTAATCAAAATATTTTCAAATAGAGTATTACTATTGCCACGTTTGGAAATAATACTTAACTTACTATTTATTTCACCATTCAAATTATTTATAGCAGTACTTTCATTCAAACCAACAGCAGATTTTCCATTAATAAACAAAATTTTATCACCTGCTTCTATTCCAGCAGAGTCAGCAGGACTATTAGGTAAAACTGAAAAAACAAATACTGTATCTCTTACAACTACAATATTTATTCCTACTCCTACAATAGTACCAGTATTTTGCTGTTTTAATGATTTGTATGTTTCAGCATTATAATATATAGATTGAGGATCTAACTCTTTAAGTAAGGCTGAAAAAGCTTTTTCACTTATTTTAGCCACATTTACAGAATCCAAATAATTTGCAGTAGCTAATTTTAGCAAATCCTGAAATTTTGTAGTTTGAAATTTAATTTGCTCTTCATAATTTAAAGTTTGCGCATCAATATCTAAGATGTTAATTAATACTAACAATATATATATTAATACTTTCTTCCTTTTCACTACATGGCACCAATTTGTTTAAGAGTTTGTGCTAAGCCTTCATTAACATTAATTCCTTGTCCTTTCATTGCTTGTAAAACAGAACTAATTTTTTGTTTCTGATTAGATGAAACATAAATATTAAGTAAATTATTATAAGAATCAGGGTATCTTGGCTGAAGTTGAATAGACTTTAACAACATTTGTTCCGCTTCTATAAACTTGTTAGTCATTGAAAGTGAAACAGCCATATTTGACATTGCAATAAAATTATTTGGTTGCATATTTAATACCTGAGTAAATGCATTAATTGCTTTTTCATGTTGAGCTGTATTATAATAACTATTACCTAATCTCATCCACCAGTTAGGATTATTCATACCCCTTAATGAATTTTCTAAGAAAGGAATAGATTCAGCATACATACCTTTTTCATTATAAGCCCAACCCAAATTAAAATTAGCCATTGGGTCAGTATTTTTGATTGCTAACGCTTGTTTTGATTTTGTAATAGCATCTTCAACTCTTCCAACTTGCATATAAAGTACACCTAAATCAATGTAAAGATTCACATTGTTAGGGTTTAACACTATCCCTCTTAAATATAGTTTTTCAGCTTCTGCAAATTCACTTTTTACAAGGTATGCTTTACCTAAATCAAGATAACCTCTAGATTTATCAGGGTAAATACTTGTCATGTGTCCCCAAAAATTCTTTCTTCCATCAAAAGTTCTTTTATAAGTATATGATTTGTACCCAAAAAGCATAATTACACACATTGAAATTATAAGTGTACCTTTCTTTGTAAAGTCAACTTTTAATGCCTTTAATAATTCAATAACAATTATAAAAACACCAATAATTGGAAGGTAAGCTCTATGTTCGGCATAGTCAAAGAAATCATCAACAAACACAATTCTAATAAATAATGTAGGAATTAAAAACATTAAAAACCAAGATATACCAAAAAGTATTTTGCTTTTTGAAGTATTGTTAACTTTGAAAATTGCATATATTAATAATATTGTGATCAATATACCTGAAATAATTGTGAATTCTTCAAAACTAGAAAGTGCTATTGATTTAATAGGTAAAAAGATTTTACCTATCATAGCAGGTAAAGTAGGATAGTTCTTGAAAAATGCTTCAAATCCAATTGTATCTGGATTTTGAATATCTTCTATTGCTAATGCTCTTAAATAGTACCAAGTAAAACCTACTAACATAGTAGCACCAGCTGTAATCATTGTTTTTAAAGTAAAGAATTTTTCTCTTCTAAAGAATATTACATAAGAAATTACAACGAAAGGAAAGAAAACCCCAACTTCTTTTGTAAAAAGTGCAAATGCATAAAACAAAGTATATAAAGCTAAAAACAACCATTTAGACCAATCTTTTCTATCGTAATATAAAGTTAGGCATACAAAAGATATAGCAACAAACATTGCAAGTAATGAGTCATTCCTTCCTGAAATCCAAGATGCTGCTGGAGTAAGCAAAGGATGAAGTGCAAATATCATTGCAAA
>JAPLFM010000019.1 GCA_026390675.1 Candidatus Kapaibacterium sp.
AAAAGGGGTTTTTAAACCCCTTAGTTAACATCCTTTATTAAGAATAGTTTCATTTATTAATTTTAACTCTTTATATAATTGAGGTAAATTTACTTCAGTTGATATATCAGGACCAGTTGAATTTCTACGTTCTAAATTAATTGATATCAATTCTTCATGTTTTTCTTTTAGCAATTTTAATTCATCGCAATTAAAATTTGAATAAGGATTAGTTGTCATTTTTTTACTAAAATAAGAAAATACTATATCGAAAAAACTCAAAGGAACCTCTACTATGATAATATGTCTAAAAATAACTCTAAAAAAGCTTTTATTATAATAAAGAATGTATGTCTTTGAGGTCATCTAAAAACATATCTATCGTATGATGTGAGTTTTTAGGACAATTCGATTTTAATAATGATTTTGCGTCTTCGTATTTTTTCTTAGAGAGCATTTCAATTACATTATTATATTCATCTTCCTTTAAAATTAGTTTTCTATGAAATTCAATAAAGAACTCATTTGTAGAGAAATCTCTTCCCCCACCAATATTACTTACATTAACACCCATATAATTCCTATAATTTATTTTAATAAAAATTCACATATTTAATTTTTAAATCTACAAATTATTAATTTCATTTCCAACAAAAAAAAGAGATAGACAATTAAATCTATCTCTTACCTCGGCAAAGGAATAATTATTTGTGCAGCAAATAATTAAGTTAAGTCATAGTTACCTCCTACAGATAAATATATTTTTTTAGATCCATATCAAAGACCATCACTTCATTTTGTGAGTAATTTACATTGAGATCGTCTAGCTTTGCAAACACTTCTTTATTAGTTATTCTAGCTTTTGACTTGTGGAAGTATGATTTTAAACCCACATCTATTCTATAGAATTTACCAGTTATAAAGGAGTTCTTAGTTGTTACTTGATTTCTTGTTCTCATATAGTTTTTTTATATCGGCTCATTGTATCATTCTTTGGCTGTGGTTTTCTAACTCGCCTTATAACAAAGCATTGTCTTTTATTTCTTGTCGTTGTATATGTGTGAGTAATCTCTCCTTTTTCAGCTTCAATTAGTTCAGCTCTCATATTCTTTAACTCCATTGCTAAGCGTGTTTCAAAGTCAAACTCAATTGGATAGTATGTTCTCATCACCCTCTCTCCAAACAAGATTTGATTAGTCCTTCAAAGTGCTTTTGTGCAAAGGTTTTGGCTTCCTTCTTATTCTTTGCTGAATAAATAGCTTCGCCACCATTGCATACATAAACTTTATATGCACCACTTGAACTTAATATTATGCTATATAGTTGGACAAGACACTTTTTATCAGGCATATATCCTTTACCATATTTATTCCACACCAACTGTTTAACCTGTGGCTCGCTTACTTCGGTCTCGATACGGTGGATTAATAGTTCTAATACTTCGATTAAATCAAAATCCTTATAAGTATCACACTTTTCTTTCATAAAAATTTCTCTTACAATCTCCAGCACGTTTTCTTTAGTTGTCATTTTGTACCTCGTTCTTTATTTTAAGTATTATTTCAAAAGGTTTATCTTGTTTAGTATTGTGTCTGTAATTTATTATTTCAGTATGTAAATCATAGTTTTTTTGCTCGTATTCTTTGCACTCGGTTTGTTTTTCGTGTAGCATCAGTAATAATAGCACTATCACACAACACAAGACAAGTATAATTGTTGTTAATTCCATACTCACTCCTTAATTATTTGATAAATACGCTCTGCTTTGGATTTGAGAATAGTTATATCTTTATTGCTACATAAATGAACATCTTCTCCATAGCTAATAATATTCAAGCTCCATTCTGTTAGACTATCAAAATGTTTATATATAACAAAATCTGTATGACTACTTGTTCCAGCGAATAGTCTCAGTTCCTTTGTTTGCTCCCACACTAATTCACTCATAGGTTTATTGGATATAGTCTCTGATGTTGCTATTGTACCACTTTCTTTAAGCAAAGTAAACTTTTTAAATTCACTCATAGCTCCTCCAGTAATTCAGGGTTTTGGTATATGTTGCCGATGACTTCAATATGGTCTGTTCTTGTACCAATAGTTAGCGTATCTTTACCATTAGATGTTAGAACCCAACCTCCAATATATTCAAAAGAAAATACGACATAAGTGTACCCGTGAGCTATTTCTCCTGTAAATGGATTGATTAGGGTCAATATATCTCCCTCATAAATCTCAACTCCGTTCTTGTCTTTTAAGCCTGTGTATTGCATAAGTATAAATTCACTATCATTAAATATTCTATAATCATTACCAACAATAGCCATTTGGTCTAATTCATACTGAATAAAGTCTTCCCATTCAAGCATAAACTTGCCTACTTTGTTCCAAGCTCTAAATTTAATCTTTCCTAACATAACTCATTCTCATATTTGTTATTAAAATTTCTAATTGTTTTTACTGCTCTATTGCATTGGTTACATTGAAATACTTTAGGAGTATTGAAAGGAACATATGCTCTTACTCTAACTCCAAAGATATAACCACAATTCAAACATTGAATTTCTGTATCAACTATTTCAAACTTCTTTTTCAAGTTTATATTCCTCTTCTAAACCAAATGCTTCAATTACAAGTAATTTCATAAGCATTGTGTAAATAATAAAATCATTAAATTT
>JAPLFM010000163.1 GCA_026390675.1 Candidatus Kapaibacterium sp.
CACTAAAATAACTTAAAAAATTGGTATTAGAATAAATATTTATATATTTATTAAAGAATTATTCATAAATTAAAAAGTATTATTAACAAAATTGATTTTTTTGAAAAATGAGCATTATAAAGCTATCTTTATATATTGTTATTATTCTTGTATCATTAAATAGATTGCAAGCAGATAAGGCTGAAGAATTTTTAAGCGGTGGCTTGAAACAAATACAGGCAAAAGACTATAATGCTGCTATTAAACTATTTGATGAAGCAATTGCTTTAAGACCAGAATTTGACTTAGCATATACTAATAGAGGGTTAGCAAAGTTCTTAATAGGTGATTATCCAAATGCACTTATTGATTTTGACAAATCTATACTTATAAATCCAAATATTGAAACAAATTATTTGAATCGAGGTAATTTGTATTATAATCTTAAAAAATATGACCCAGCAGAAGCAGATTTTCTAAAAGTATTAACCATAAATTCAGAAAGTTTTAATGCATATTATAATTTAGGGATTGTAAATGCTAGTAAAAACAAAAAAGAAAAAGCTATAGAATATTTTACTAAAACTATTGATAAAAATGCTGCTTTTGAGAAAGCGTTTATGGGTAGAGGCAATGCTTATTTCGATTTAAAGCAGTATGATCTTGCTGAAAAGGATTTAAAACAAGTATTATTTTTAAAGAAAGATGTTCCAAATGCAAATTACTTATTAGGTTTAACATATAGAGAACTTAAAAAAAATAACGAAGCAATTTTGGCTTTTGGAAATGAACTCTTAATTAACCCTAAATTTGAAAAATGTTATGGATTAAGAGCCAGTGTTTATCTTGAATTGAATAAATTTAAAGAAGCTGTTTCTGATTATGATGCTTATTTGAAATTGAACGACAAAGACTACCTGTCATATTATAATAGGGGGTTTGCTAAATCAAATTTGGGGGACATAAAATCGGCTGTTGAAGATTATTCGGCAGCTATTAAATTAAAACCTAATGATGAATCTGCATATAATAGTAGAGGAAGTTTGCTAATGAGATTGAACAGTTTTAAAGAAGCAATACCAGATTTTGAAATGGCTTTAAAAATTAATCCTAAAGCACAACAAGCAAAGCTAAATAAGTCAATGTGCTTTTTTAGTTTGAAATATTATACCGATGCAGTTATTCTATTTAATGAACTTATACTTGCTAATTCTGAAAATTATGATGTAAGAATTAGGAAAGCAGAAAGTTTGTTGAAATTGAATAGATTTGAAGAAGCAATAAAAGATTTTGATATTGCCATCAAGACCAAACCAAATGACAAGATAAATTATTTTCAAAGAGCTACAGCAAAAACGCAAACTAAAGATAATGCTGGAGCTATACTTGATTATACTAAGGTTATAGAATTAGATCCAAAAGACGAACTTTCTTATGGCAATCGTGGTCTATTAAAAGCCCAAGGTCAAGATAATAAAGGTGCAATCGAAGATTTTACTAAATGTTTAGATATAAACCCTAAAAGAGCAGATATATACGCCAATAGAGGCATTATAAAATATAACACTTCAGACAAAAATGGTGCTTGTGCAGATTTAAAATCAGCTATGGATTTGGGAAATGAAGAAGCCAAAAAAATATATAATTCTACTTGTGGAAAGTAATAAATTGTTAATATTTATGTCGTTTTTGCATTATAATCCTGTTTATGTATCCTCAAAACTAATTAAATAAAACAACACTAAGATTACAAAAAAATATTTTTTTATAAATAAGACTAAAATTGTCTTAATTTGTATTTGTCATTTTGACAAATTACAAAAAACAATAGTAGGGCTTATAAAATGTTAAAGTTTTCGATTATATTTAGTTTATGCTTTGTAGTGTTTTTAAATAATATTGCTTACAGTCAAGATAGAATTTTTGCTAGAACTTATCAATCTCTTACATTGCCAAAAGGTTCTAAAGATTTAGAATTTTGGAATACTGTTAATGTTGGAAGAGCAAATCTTTATAGGAAATTAAAACAAAGAGTAGAGTATGAAGTTGGTGTTACTGATAATCTGACTACTGCCTTTTATATGAATTTAGAACAAAAAATTCAATCAGACAATGGTAATTCAACTTTAGAAGCAACCGAACTATCATTTTCAAATGAATGGAAATACAAACTAATGGATCCAGTTGCTGATCCTTTTGGGTTTGCAGTATATTCGGAATATACAATAGCTGCTCATGAATTAGAGCTTGAATTAAAGTTAATTCTGGATAAAAAAATAGGTGATAATTACTTTGCTTTAAATGCAACTTATGAACCTGAATGGGAATGGTCTTTAGCAAACAATTTAGAATCAGTGAGTTTGAAATCAGGTTTGGATCTTAATGTAGGGTATATGAATTTTGTAAGTAAAAATTTTGGAATTGGTTTGGAAGCAATAAATTACAATACTATATCAAATGGAGAGTTAGATCATTCTGCATTATTTATAGGACCAACAATTACTTTTATTGGTGATAGGTGGTGGGTGATTTTAAATGCTCTTCCACAAATAACTAAACTTTATGCTTCTCAAGAAGTTGATAAATCTAGAAGTTTGATTTTAACAGAAAGAGAAAAGTTTGAATTTAGAATGATATTTTCGGTGAATTTACAATAATGAAAAAGATAATTTTACTTTTAGTTTGTATAGTTTTAGTCGCTTGCTCAAGTATTATCAAAATTCCTGATTTGGCTGATGTTGAATATTGCAAAACTAAATATAGTGATGCTAATATAATTGACTTGGATATGGGTTACAAACTTTATGTTAAAAAGTGTGGTGGTTGCCATTCAATGTATTCTCCAAAGTATTACAAGAATGACGAATGGGAAAAGCTTTTACCTGAAATGATTGAAAGATCTAAATTAAAATCAGTCGAAGAATTACAAGTTAGGAAATATATTTATACTATGAATAGAAGTTTCCCCAATGGAATTCCTTATTAACAAATTTTAAAGAGACAGTTCTTTTTGTACTGTCTCTTTAAAAATATGGCATTGCTAAATTAGTATAGATTTCTTATATTTGTAAAATATGTTTTACAAATATTGAAAAAAATTATGATTTGTCCAAAATGTAAATCGAATCAATATGTTAAAGATGGAATAGTCAAAGGAAAACAAAGATTCCTATGTAAAGTGTGTAAGTATAGATATACTGTTGAATATCGAGGTAAATCAGTTGAAATTAAAAGAATGGCATTGCATCTATACTTAGAGGGTCTTGGATTTCGAAGTATATCAAGAATTCTTAAAGTTAGTAATGTTACTATATTAAATTGGATAAAAGCATTTGGTTCGGAAATAGAAAATATTCAATGTGATTCTGCTCCAATAAAAGTTGTTGAATTAGATGAAGTTCACACTTACATAAAGTCAAAAAAAACTATTGCTGGATCTGGGTGGCTGTTGATAGGGATGGAAGAAGATATGTTGATTTCGTGCTTGGTTCAAGAGGAACAGAAACAGGCAGTCAGTTATGGGAAAAAATAGAAAGTATGTGCTTGGATTCAAGGATAATGACAGATTATTGGAAGGCATATTCGGAATTCCTTCCACCTTCTAATCACAAAAAGTCTAAAGCAGAAACTTTTACAGTAGAGGGGTATAATAGTAGGTTGCGACATTTTTGTGCAAGATTAAGGAGAAAAAGTAAATGTTATACAAAATCAGTTGTGATGTTGAAATATTCATTAATTTTAGCAATGTGGTATTTAAACAATAAGTTATCTATACTAATTTAGCAATGCC
>JAPLFM010000022.1 GCA_026390675.1 Candidatus Kapaibacterium sp.
CCAAGAATTTTATCAATAATATTATTTGACGATAATACAAGTTGATTATTTAAAATACAAACCTCCACTTTTTGGGTGGAGGCTTATAATGTATTATTCTCGCTTTAGTGAATTTGCAATAAAGAATGCGACTGCTTCAAATGCAAAAACTGCAAGGAAGACAATAACTATAAAATTGTTTGTTAGAATATTTGGTGAAATAAAAGCACATACTACTCTTACTAAACCAGTAATAACAAATAACAAAGTTAAACCAATTTTAAAAGCATCGGCTATGCTACTATTAGATAGTAGAAAAGTTAATGCTAATGAAATAATTAAACTTATATCAACAAACATCATATTAAAAGGTTTGTATGCACTAACTATTAGCCCAATAATTGTATTTAAAACTATCAGAACTATACCTATAAACAAAATATTATTTTTCATATTATTCGCATTTTATTAATAAATATTACCACCACACCATTCGCATATTTGCTCAAGTTTAGAATTAGGACTTTTGCAATGAGGACAAAGCATTGGAATTTCAATTTTACTTAAGGAATTTTCAATTTGTGAAATTTTTAAAACCTCTTCGATTTTAACTACTCCTCCAGCTTTTTCCAATTTTTCTGCAATATTATTTGCTTCATTTATAGATTTGGTTTCTAAAATTAAAATTGGAATTGAATCAACCATGTCTATTGTTTCTTTCAAACCCTTTCCCAATATTTCTCTTAATGCTTTTATAATAATGAGTTTATTATTTCCAGAATCAATTAATATTACTTTTAAAACATTAGATTCTACATCATTATTTGAACTATTTTCATTTGTCTTAAAAAAAGATAATATACCCATATTTTAATTCCTCCTATATTTTATACAAATTTATATCCACACCACTCGCATATAGCCGACTTTGCTGTGTTAGGGCTTTTGCAATGTGGACATACTTCTGGAAATGGAATAGAAACCTTTGGTTCGATTGGTATGTTTGGCTCAATTGGTTCATTTTGCTGAATATTGTTATCTTGAATTTCTTCTTTTTTAGTATTTTCTAAATTTTCATTTTTAATTGGGAGGATAGCTAGAATTACAATAAATATTATCAATAAGAATTCAGCAAATTGCCCATAAACAGAATATTTTAAATCTAAATAATTAAAATTTCCAAACTCATCAATTAAACCTAAAATAAATAAAAAGAGTATAAATTTTAAAATAGATTTGTTAGCTTCAATATCATTTATTCTACTATTAGCTTGAATACTTACAAATAATAAGCATACTATCCATCCAATTACTCTTAAAAAACTGTCATAATCAATTTTAGAAAAAAATATAGTTGATATAATTATTGAAACTACTAATGAAACAATATATTCAATTCTATTTAATTTACTTGTTAAAGAAAAATATTTCTTAAAATCCATAATTTTATTTCTTAATTAATTTTACTTAATAATAATTTATTCTAAACTAACTCACTGCCACACCAATCACACACTTGCAATTTCTTTGTATTAGGGCTTTTGCAATGAGGGCATACCTCTGGAACAGGAATAGAAACTTTTGTCATAGTTGGTATGCTTTGTTTAATTGGTTCACTATTATGATAATTATCATTTTGACTAACTACAGGAATTGATTTATCTTTCTTCTTTCTATATAAAAGTATTAATACAATTAAAACAAATATTGCCAAAACAGTAATAGTTATAATTTCTTTATTTTTTGATTTTTCTAATTCTTCCATTCTTACTCTATTTTGATATTCCCGTTGATATTCATCTTGTCTTGCTTGCTCTTCTAATTTAGATTTTGCTATTTTTAACATTTCTTTTGCATCTGAGAAGTTAGGATTTAGTTCTATTGCTTTATTACAATCATATATAGCTTCTTG
This sequence comes from Candidatus Kapaibacterium sp., assembly GCA_026390675.1. Taxonomy (GTDB): domain Bacteria; phylum Bacteroidota; class Ignavibacteria; order Kapaibacteriales; family UBA2268; genus JAPLFM01. Next base: position 1,892 of record JAPLFM010000022.1, read on the forward strand.
ATAATTTCCTAAATCATATTTTGCACCACCTCTGTTATAATAAGTAGCTGCATTTCTTGGGTTTAATTCAATTGCCTTATTATAATCTGAAACAGCTTCTTGATAATTTCCTAAAATATATTTTGCACCACCTCTATTATCATAAGCACCTGCATTTCTTGGGTTTAATTCAATAGCCTTATTGTAATAATCTATCACTATATTATAGTTTGGATTTGCTTTACAGCTCTCATTATAACCTTTAAGAAAGTATTCTTCTGATGTTTGTGAAAATCCAATTTGAAATGAAAAAAATAAAGAGTATATTAAAATAATTTTTTTCATTTAGTATCATCCTTTAAAAGTTCATTAAATAGATCTTTGTAAAAATCTGAATAATTAGAAAAATTTATTTCATGAATTCCAAGTGATTCAAAAAACACATTTTTCTTAATTTTGTTTTCAATTTTATTATTATCTTTAAGTTCATTTATATTGTTTTCATTGTTAAAATTAATATAATAAGTTTTAACATTTGGATTGGGAACTACATCAATATAATTATTAGATGAATATAAATTATTAAATCTATATCTTTCGATAAATAGCCATCTTAAAAATAATTCATCTTGTCCTAAACCCAAACCAAATATAATTATATCTTTTGTGAAGAAATCAAAAAGCCAAGAAGATTTAAATTTTAATTGTAAATTTTCTAAGTAATCACTTTTGGTTTCATTTCTTTTCTTTTCAAAAGTATATTGTGGTAATAGCTTTCTAAAATATTCAATAGTTTTTAAATAATTATGAAATGATAATTTAATACTATCTTTCATTTTGAAAATTCCATGTGGGAAATAAATTTTAGAATTTTCACTTAGTCTATAATGAACATTTATAGGATAATAAGATGAAAATCTAATAATTTTATTTGTTGTATCATTACTAGAAATAATTGTATCTTTTGATTGGTAAGAATAATTAGAGCTATCTAAGTATTTATATTCAAAATTAGTAGTAAGTGCATTAATTTTGTATTTTTTTAATACTTCTAAAAAATTTTGTTTTGAAATACTGTTAATGTCTTCAATTTTTGATTCTATATCATCTAAGAATTTATTTGATATTTCTTTTTCTGTTCGTATATCTAATGCGTCTTTATTTAATTCAGAATTTAAAAACTTGTCTAATAACAAGAATTCATACCTTTCAATTAAAGATGAATTTACTATTTGAATATTTTCAGAATTCTCATGATTTGCAATAGAATTAATTAATTTATTCCAACAAATTTCATCATTATTTGTTCCATCATTATATATATTTATACCATTACCAAAAAGAAAAATTGGTTTTTCATTTTGATTTTGAAGTAAATCTTTTATTGTTTTTAAGTTGTTATCTTTATTTCTCATTTTGCTACTTATTTTGATTTGTTATTCTACCAATATTAATTATTGTGAAATAATATTATAATCTATTTAATTTTACTTAATAATTCTTTTTTCTTTTCGTTAAATTCTGCTTCTGTTAAAATTCCTGAAGTTTGTAAAGCACCAAGTTTTTGGAGTAGGTCTATAATATCATTGTTAGTCATAACATTATGTTGTTCTTGATTTTGGGTTTGTTGTATTGGTTGAGTAGCCTGAGTATTATTTTGCATAATATTACCCATTGTATTAGCAATTGGATTGACCATACCCATACCAATCATTGTTCCAATTAGGTTGCCACCTTCACCTAAGCCACCACCCATATTTTCTGCAACCTTTTCTGAAGTATCAAAACTCCTTTCTACTTTATAAACATCAAGATTTTCTGCTCTTCGTTTGAGTCTCATTCTTTCAGTAGTATCTTCTGCCATTATCCTTTCAAAATCTTCAACTATTTTCTTAACTCTTGGATCTTCGTCAATAATAGGTATTGCTTCAATATTAAATAATCTCAAATCCAAACCATATTCATTAAGGGTTTGTCTTAATAATCCTCTTACTGCCGATGCAACTTCAGAAACAATAGATTCTAATTCCAAAGGGCTTAGACTTTGTTCTTTTGCAATTTTAGTAATGGCACTCTTTGTATTTTCAACTATCACTCCTCTAAAATACTGAACTAAAGTGTGTGTTTCAAAATCTGAAACTGTACCTACTACTTTATTTAGGAAATTTCTACTATCACTGACTGCAAGAGCAAAACTACCTCTACTTGTTACAGGAATAGGCACTCTGAAATTAGGTTCAATCATATTAAATGGAAATAGTGCAAACTTGGCATCCATAGAAACTGATTTGTTGATAAAATAAACTTCAGCTTTGAACGGACTATCTCCACCAAATGCCAAACCAATAATGCTTGAAAGAATTGGCAAGTTATTGCTCGAAAGTGTGTGAGTACCAGCTTGAAAAACATCAAGCAACTGTCCACCTTTGATAAAACAAGCTTCTTGAGATTGATTTACAACAAGTTGGGAGCCAAGTC
>JAPLFM010000059.1 GCA_026390675.1 Candidatus Kapaibacterium sp.
AAGTAATTTTGCCAATGACAGCCTTGACTTTTCACCCCCAGAAAGCACTTTGACTTTTTTGTAAACGCTATCACCACTGAATAAGAATGCTCCAAGAAGAGAACGGATCTTAGATCTCATTTCACCTTTAGCTGCTTGATCTATTATCTCAAAGACTGTTAAGTCATCTTGTAACAAGTGAGCCTGGTGTTGAGCATAATATCCTAATTGCATATTATGACCGAAAGTAAGCTCACCATCATAACTCTCCACTCCTGCTAATATTTTTGAGAAAGTGGATTTACCTTCTCCATTTTTCCCAACAAAAGCAACTCTTTCACCTCTTTCTATAGCAAAATCAATTCCATTAAGAATCATTTTTACATCGTATTTCTTATATAGATTTTTAGACTCTGCAACCAATCTACCGCTACGTGGAGATTCAGGGAATCTAAATCTTATTGAAGAAGCATCATCATCATCTATTTCTATTCTATCAACTTTGTCAAGCATTTTTTGTTTAGACTGAGCTCGAGTAGCAAAAGTAGCTTTAGATTTGAATCTTTCAATAAATCTTTCAGTTTGTGCAATTTGTCTATCTTGATTTTTCTTTGCTGCAGTTTGTTGCTCTTTAAATAATCTACGAGATTCCACAAAAGCAGTATATGCAAATTTTGCATCATAAATTTTGCCATTCGAAATTTCAATAGTACGATTTGTAACATTATCTAAAAATCTTTTATCATGAGAAACAATTAAAATTGAACCAAAATAATTTTTCAAGAAATCTTCTAACCAAAATATAGATTCTATATCCAAGTGATTTGTAGGTTCATCTAATAATATACAATCTGGTTTTCTTAAAAGTAATTTAGCAAGTTCAATTCTCATTTGCCAACCACCAGAAAACTCACTTACTTTTTTATCAAATTCATTTCTTAAAAAACCTAATCCGATCAATACTTGTTCAATTTCAGCTTCAGAAGATCCACCGCCAAGTATATCAAATCTTTCATTTGCATCAGTTAAATCATGAATTAAATTAGAATACGAATCTGTTTCATAATCAGTTCTTCTTAATAGTTCTTCATTAATTTCATTAATCTTTTCTTCTAATGCTTGAATTTCTCTTAATGCAGAAGCAGTTTCATCAAAAACTGTTTTTTCTGAATTAGATCCACCATCTTGAGGCAAATAACCAATATCATAATTGTTTGGAATAGAAACACTTCCTTTTTCTGGAGTTTGCAAACCACAAATAATTTTTAGAAGTGTTGATTTACCATTTCCGTTTCTACCAATTAGGCCAATTCGTTCTTTTTCTTTTACAGCAAAAGCGATATTGTCAAAAAGAGTTCTACCAGCGAAATGAATTGAAAGGTTACTAACGGTTAGCATTTTATTGTTTTGAAGTAAAATTAATAAAAATATAATTAAAAAAACGAACTTAATGAATTTTTAGTTCAATGCATTCAAATAAAAAAGGACAAACTTATGAATAATAAATTTGTCCCTTAAAAAAAGATACTTGTAATTTATCTTTTAGGAGAAGAAGGAGAAGAAGTAGCTGGGATTGGCATAGCCTTACCTTCAGTTACTGCTTTTTTTATGTTAGCTGAACTACTTGAACCTTTACTTATTATGTTTACCATAAGCGAAAGAGCAAAAATTGTTAAAGCGCAACCCATTGTTATTCTAAACAAAAGTTTGTTGGCGTGAGAAGAACCAAACATAGTACTAAATTGACCAGTTAATCCGCTCATTCCAGAAATCATATCACTTTTACCGGGTTGTAAAAGAACTAATAATATTAATAATACTGCAATTAGCAATACAATAATAGTGAAAAATGTCATCATAAATAAAGTTTCCGTAAATATAGCTTTCAAAAGATAAGCAATTTAAGAAAAGATTCAATATTATTCAAAATATTAATTAATTTGTATAAAGATTTTTTACAAATTAGCTAAAATATAATGTTTTCGATTTTTTCAAGATATATTTTAAGAGCACATTTAGCCCCTTTTTTATTTGGGTTCTTAACTGTGATATTAATTTTCTTAATGCAGTTTCTACTTAATTAT
>JAPLFM010000039.1 GCA_026390675.1 Candidatus Kapaibacterium sp.
ATGGCACATATACGGTAACGAACAGCAAGGAAGATTTGTTACACGCAAGCCTGAAACTACTTTGTATTATTTAGAGAATATCAGTAATGATGTACTTGCAAAAAACTTCTTCCGCACAATGGACAAAAAGCAATATGAACTTAAAGACCACTTAGGAAATGTAAGAGCTACCATAGGAGATTATAAACTCCCTTTCAATGACGCTACAAGCACAAGAGGTGTTGCACCATTTTTTGTAGATGAGAAAGCAGTAAATGACTACTACCCTTACGGTATGCTTATAAGCGATAGAAGTTTTAATAGTGGTAGTAGTAGGTATGGGTATAATGGCAAAGAGAATGATAATGAGGTGAAGGGAATTGGGAATCAACAAGACTTTAGTGCAAGAATATATGATCCAAGAACTGGAAGGTTTTATAGTTTAGATCCATTAAAGAATATATCAGCAAAATATTCAGGCTATCAATATGCTTCAAATACTCCAATAATGGCGATAGATATAGAAGGAGAAAAGACTAAGTTCTTTAATGAAAATATGACTACTTATCTAACATACCAAATTCTAAAAACTGTTCCGACACTTGCGAATATTTTAGAGAAGATTGAAAAAACAACGGCTGAAGATTTAAATATAGGGGCTTATAATTATAATGCTTTAAACAATGCAGTTACTAAACATGTAGCTTCAACACTTGCATATCAAAAAACAGTAATGTATGATTTAAAATCATTGCCAACTTTCAATGATTTAGCTCAAATTGCAATAGAATCAATGAAGAATAATTCTTTGAAGAACTTTCACTTAATTGGTATAAACCAAAAAGATTATTTTACAAAACTGTATATTTTAGGAGAAGATATTAATGATGTAAAACCTGAAAATGTTACAGTTGAACAAATTAGCAGAATGCAAAATTTAGTATATGCAATAGCTCATGAGATTTATTCTCATATTTTTAGTACACCAAATTATTACAAAGTACATAAATCAATATTTATTCCTGATTTTATGAAAGAATTATTGGATATTGAAGATAAAACTCTGAAATCACATATTGATCATAAAGCATTTGGGCAAAGGACTTTAGATATGACAATTACTTTAAAAGAAAATATAAAAAATTTTAATCTAAATTCACCAGCATATAATATAGCTAATGAAATTTTAAACATTGATAAATCTTTGTTTATAAACGCAATTTCAGCAATTAGTAACAGTTCTGAAGATAGTAAACCTAATAAAATATGGATTGCTGATGAAAACGAAACATCAATTGCTCCTTCTGGAAAATGGATGGAGATAAAATAGATATGAAAAATTTGAAAATAAAAATGAAATTGAATTATTTTATTAAAATTATATTTTTTATTTGTATTTATTATTCAATAAATGCACAAGTTGTTGAAATAGTTTATCCTGAAGATGATGATGGAGTGACAGATGCTTTAGGAAGATTTCATTTTATTGGACTTGGGTTTGAAGAGTTATATTACAAATTAAATAGTTTTAATCAAGTTATACAGAGTAAAAATAATAAAATCGAATCTAATAGTTTCTATTCTCCTCAAATATATTTTGAATATTCTAATAACTTAATTGGAAATGGTAGATTTGCTGAAAATAGGAATTTAGTATTTCATTTGAAAGGAAAATTAATTAATTTAAACAATAGCTTTGAACAAAATTTGTTATATAATTCTAGTAATGAAATATTAAAATACAGTAATAATTTAACACTCAAAGGATTAGAAATTGAGATGAATACTTCATACAATTTAAATATAAAAAATAGAAAGAATTTATATCCTTTAGCATTATTTGGTATAAATATTTTTTATTACAATTCAAATAAATTTGAAGAACAAATTTCATCCTTGACAAATACACAATTGCAAATTGATGGATTTGAATATAATAAAAACAATGACAAATATAATAAAAGTTCTTTTGGGAAAAATTTTGAAGTGGCTATTAATTTTGGTTTAAAAGAGAATTTCCAAATTCGTATTAAAGATTTTGATGAAAAAATAATTTTAAATAACGAGTATAACAAGCTAAATATAGAAATTGGAGCGATTTATATGTATAGATTAATGAATTCTATACCTAATCTTTCAAGCCATCAATTCAAAGTCTATTTTAGTGCAAATATAGCACTACCACTATTTAAAATGCCAAATTTATAAAAAGGGTAATACTGGTAATGCTCCCTTTGTGGTAATGCTCCTAAGCAAGTTTTAAAGTTTTAGAAAATGATTGAAAAAATTTAGATTGCGGAAGACAAATTACTTTCTTAATTTACTGCAAAAACTGAAATGAAAATATGAAACCAAAACTCTCAGAGTGGCACATATACGGAAATGAACAGCAAGGACGTTTTGTAACAAGAAAGCCTGAAAGTACTTTATATTATTTAGAGAATATCAGTAATGATGTACTTGCAAAGAACTTTTATAGAACTATGGACAAAAAACAATACGAACTTAAAGACCACTTAGGAAATGTAAGAGCGACTATTGGAGATTATAAAATGCCTTTCAATGACGCAACTTCTACACGTGGCGTAACTCCGTTTTTTGTAGATGAGAAAGCAACTAACGACTATTACCCGTATGGCATGTTAATAAGTGACAGAAGTTTTAATAGTGGAAAGAGTAGGTATGGGTATAATGGAAAAGAGAATGATAATGAGGTAAAAGGAGTTGGTAATAGTGTTGACTATGGTGAAAGAATGTCAGATGTTAGATTAGGCGGAAGGTTCTTTAGTACAGATGCTTTCCAAGCTACAAGCCCATGGGAATCCCCATATGCAAATGCAGGCAATAACCCAATACTTAATATAGATGATAATGGTAATTTTAAATTAAGTGCTAGTTTAAAAAAATATCCTACTTTAAAAAAAGCAGTTACAGTAGGTTTAAAACAATTTATTAAAAACAATCCAAATATTTTTACGCTACTTAAAAAATATGGACATGTTGAAACCCTAAGTAATGATGAAGCTAAAAAAAGATTTGAAATGGATTTATTTTCAGAAGGTGACAATTATACTCCTATTGTTGAAGCTGGTGTGCCTTTTTTAGATGGATGGGGCTCGACAAATGGTAATGTAATAACAATGAGCTTTGAAAAGCTTGGTCAAGCTATGAATAATGAACTAAGTCAAAAGAATTATAAAGACTTATTACTACATTATAATGATATTCCCCCATTTTAGTAGACATTAGGAAAAGAGATAAAATATCATTAAATTGAGTTTTATAAAAACTAAAAAGGAATTAAAATGGTAAAGCAAACAAAACGAGTATTTGATAAAGATTTCAAAATAAATGCAGTTA
>JAPLFM010000287.1:0-23976 GCA_026390675.1 Candidatus Kapaibacterium sp.
GAAGATTCCATCCTGCTCCTTTTAATATAACAAAATCTTTCACAGAGATGACTCTAGTGATTATAAAAGATTGCAAAAAAGGATTTATTTATATTTATTATCAATGACTTAGAGATATCTTAAATCAACTAATTAATACACCCACATAAATGTGGGAAAAATTTCTTTTGCTCTTAGACTAAGTTTTACTTGGATTTTAACATAAAAGGATAGGATGAGGTCTCTTAGCAATATGGTTTGAAAATTAAAAATTAGATTTCTGCATTCGCAGGAATGACACAAAAAAATACCGACTAAATTTGACAAAAAACGCACTTTGGAAAACTTATTTGGAAAATTTTTCCAAATTTTTCAAAAGTAAGTATTTCTTCTTAATTAAGAATTCTAAAATTTTTATTAAATTGTATTGTGAATCATTATTAAAAAGTAAAATGTCAAGTATAAAGTTTGAAATAATCGAGAAAGTAGCAAAAATTACTTTAAATAGACCAGAAGTATTAAATAGTTTTAATATGGAAATGGCAATACTTTTGCAAGAATATTTAGATGAGTGTATATACAATCAAAATATCAGAGCTATCTATATTACAGGCGAAGGTAGAGGTTTTTTTTTTGTTTTAGATCTTTCAGAAGTAGTTGGAGAAGATGCTAAATCAGTTGAAGAGATATTGAAAAAAAGCTACAATCCAATTGTTCTAAAAATTAGAAACCTAGAAAAACCTGTAATTGCTGCTGTCAATGGAGTTGCTGCTGGAGCTGGAGCAAATATTGCATTGGCTTGTGATATAGTTTTAGCCTCAGAAAATGCTTCTTTTGTTCAAGCATTTAGTAAAATCGGTTTAATTCCTGATAGTGGTGGAACATTCTTTTTGCCTAGATTAGTAGGTATGGCAAAAGCTACTGCTATGATGTTTTTGGGGAATAAAGTTTCAGCAAAAGAAGCTGCAGATATTGGAATGATTTATAGTTGTGTAAATAGCGAATCATTAGAAAATGAAGCAATGGTAATTGCAACAACTCTTTCTGAAATGCCTACTAAAGCAATAGGTTTAACAAAACGAGGAATAAATCGAGGATTGTATAATGATTTAGAAAATCAACTGCAGTTTGAAGAAAGCATTCAAAAAGAAGCAAGTGAAAGTCACGATTACAAAGAAGGTGTTGAAGCATTTTTAGAAAAAAGGAAGCCTGTTTTCTTGGGTAGATGAAGTAATTAAGTTTGGCATAATATTTACTTTATATATTTAATATATAGGAGAAAATAATATGGCTAAAAGACGCAGAAGTAGTAAAAGTAAGTCATCAGGTTTAAAACTAAACAAAAGACAAAAAGGCACTCTTAAAAAATATGCTTTTTTTGCAGTAGTCATTATTTTAAGTCTTTCAGCATTAAGACTTTCGTCATCTCAAGTAAAAGTGTTTGTTTATTCAACTCTTAGTTATTTAGACGGTACTTCTTCAGATTTGGCAATAGGTGAAAAAGCAACTGGTGAAGCTTCATATTATGCTGATAGTTATAATGGTTTAAAAACAGCTAATGGAGAAATTTTCGATAATAGCCTAATGACTGCAGCTCATAAACATTTGAAGCTCGGTTCAATAATAAAAGTTACAAGATTAGACACTGGCAAATTTATTACAGTCAGAGTAAATGATAGAGGACCTTATGCTGGAAATCGCATTTTAGATTTGTCAAGAAATGCAGCAGAGCAGCTCGATATGACAAGAAATGGAACTGCTCTAATTGAAATGGAAGTAATTAGTAAACCATAATTTTTACTTAATTATATTAATTGTGTTTGTTTGAATATAATATTCATTTAAAAATACTTTTACATAATAATTACCTGAATTAATATTTTCTATATTTACTTTTTTTCGGTAATCGATAATATTTTTATCATCTTTAAAAGTATAAATATTATTACCTAAAACATCATAAAATTCTAATTTTATTTTGCAATTAAAATCATTGTTAAATATAATATTTAATTCGTTTAGTGTTGGATTAGTGCTTACTTGAAAATTTAATAATTCAGTATTAGTAATATTCCTTAGCATTGGCGAACAAAACCCTTTTAGTTCAATTTGACCATTCGTTGGTACTACTACTAAATTTTTATTATTAGATGTAATATCAGAAAACTCAATGTTGTAATAAGTAGTGTCTCCTAATAATACATCGCCAATTAAATTGTCTAACTTAAAAATATTGTTATTTAATCCAGAATATAGGGAAGTAAAATTGTATTTTAAAATATTATTTAATCCTGTTTTGACACCAACAATATTTTTACTATTAAACGGCAAAGAAGATAATAATATATTGTAATTTAAGTTTAAATTATATTTTTCATTTATCAAATCATTTAATTTAAATATAATTGGGATTTCAAAATCTTTAGTATTTGGGGTAGCAGTAAGGCTACTTAAACTTATGCTAGCTGTAACAATACCTGACCCATTCATTGGAACTAATGCTTGAGTTATACAAGGGGAAATAGTCTCACAAACTAAAGTGTCAATATAATCTATGAAATTAGTAGGATAAAAAGTAATTGTCAAATTTTTATTCTCATTTGGCAATAAATCCATCATATTTTTGTCTATAATAAAGTTAGATATATTTTTGTTTTTAAATTTAAAACTTATATTTTCATTACTTTTATTAGATATAATTAAGCTTTTATTTATAGAAGTATTTATTTTTAAATTGGGAAAAGATATTGAATTTAAAGATAAATTATAATCAATATTTTTATTTAGTACTTTGAAAGTTTTTTCGTTTGTGCAACCGTTGTTTGTAGTAATAGTACACGAATAATTACCAGCTTGATTAATATTTATAGATTTTGTTATTTCACCAGTTGACCATAAATATTTATTAAAATCTCTGTCCAAAGTTAATACAGAACTTTCATTGTTACAAATTGAACTTGCACCAATAATATTAAAATCTGTATTAATTAATTTAACATTTAAAGTATCGTAAGTAAAACACAAATTGTTTAAAGTAGTTTTAAGCCAATATTTTCCAGCTATATTTATTGTAATAGAATTTGTAGTTTCACCAGTTGACCATAAATAAGTACAATTATTATTAATTAATGAAGCAGAAAGCTTTGAAATAGAATTGTTACATATAAAATCATTGCCTGTAATTTTTGAATTTATTGCATCAATTTTAGTAACATTTGTAACTAAAGAATCTCTGCATCCGCTAGTTTTATCTATTACAACGACTGTATATATGCCACTTTTATTTACACTTATATTGTCTGTTTTTTCACCAGTACTCCATAAATAAGTGCTGTTTGCTAGTTTTGGTTGAACATCTAATTTTATATTTTCACCATTACAAAATGTGCTAGATGGCAGTGCATTTAATATGAAAATTGGTTTATTACCAGTATTAATGATAATTGAGTCAAGGCCTTCACAACCAAAATCATTAGTTACTTTAAGAGTATATTTCCCTTTGTTATAAATTGAAGTTTCTTTAGTAGTTGCACCATTAGACCACAAGTATGTTTTATAGTCTTTATCAGAACTTAATTTGTAAGGGACAGTAAAACAATCATCACCTGTTTGAGTAATATTTATTTTTACATTTGGCTTAGAACCAATTGTTACATTTGCAATTTCAGTAAATGTACAAGACCCATTTGAATCCCAATATTTTACTGTGTAAGTACCAGCTGTATTTACAGTAATATTATCCAATTTTGATTTGTTACTCCACAAAATATTATTTGGTTTCTTGCTTAATTTTAATAGGATTGGATTATTACCACAAATTTGGAAATTATTGTCATTTAAAATTTTAACATTATCTTTTGGAATAACTATTACTTTAATAAATGCTCTATACTTTCTACCAAGTCCATCTGTTGATTCAAGACTATAAACTCCTTCATTAATTGGAGTGACATTTGGTATTTTAGATAATTGAAGAGTTGAAGTATAGTTGTTTGGTCCAAACCAAAAATATGAAATATTAATTGGTTGAGATAAGTTCGCATCTAAAATAAGTGTGTCTCCCTCACATATTTTAATCTCGGTTTTGGTAATAAGATAAGGAGCCGCAGGGAAAAGGATTGAAGGCAGAGATGACAAACAAACTCCACCAATTAATGGGAAACCTTCATTTACATAACCACATTGGTCAAACTTCAAATCAGGGTTTGTAATTACACCAATAAACTTTTGTTCACCAATTGAAACATAAATCTTGTAATCTGGTGCTAATTGCATACCTAGTAAAGCTAAAGTATAACCACTTAAATTCCCAACTGACTTCACAACTTTTTGAGATGACTGAATATCATTTGCTAGTAAATCAAAAACAATTAAATAACTACTCCCATCACTTTTACCAATATTTGATTCACTATTACAAGTAACATAAAGATTATTACCACTTGGTGAGAATTCAATACCATAAGGATCGTAAGGAACTTTTAAAGAAGTTAAGTTACTTAAAGTTCCAGTAGAATTATTGAAATCCATTAAGTTAATCTTACGAGATGATCTAACTATGTTAGCATATTTTTTAGTATTTAAGGAAAACTTAGATTGGCTCCTTGTGTCATTTGAAGTATCACCAATTAAAACAGAAAATTTAGCTGAATTAAATCCATTAGAATCTAATTTGTAAACTCTATATTCACCTTTTGAGCCTAGATATGTTGCTAACCAAAATACTTCAAAAGTTGGGTTTTGTGTACCACAAAGTTTTTCATTTATGTTTTTATCTATTGGTATGTTTTTAGTGGTAATATTTCCAAAACTATTAGATTGATTCATATTCACAATGGAATAATTAAATCCATTACCACTTACATTATCATCTGTAGTAAATATATAATAAATACTGTCTTTTTTATTTGGTTGTTTGATTATTAGAGCAGATTGACAAGCTGAATAATTCCCTTTAAGTCCACTTCCATTATTCATTGGTAAGTGGTTTTTATTCCATACCTGAACTCCATCAGTATAAAAAAGTAATTTCCCATCTTTAGTAGAAATAGCAGAACATCCTTCTAAAGTATTAACCTTACCATTTGTAAGTGAACTTGGAGTATTATTGGTATTGTTGAAAGACACACCAGCATTGCCACCAAAATACCAAATATTATATTCAGCCTGCGATTGTAATTTTAATTGAATTGTAAATAATAATAAGAAAAATAGTAGTTGTTTTTTCATTTAACATTCATTTTAATAATTCAAAGTATAATTATACTTAGCAAATTAACTAAAATAAATATAATAAAAAAGTTCAATTTAAGATTAATCTATTTTATTTTTCTTCATTATATACAAAACTCAACGCCCCACTTGGGCAATTTTTGATTGTTTCAATTAGCTTTTCAGATGGTTCAGAATCAGCTATTATCCATGGTTTTCTTCTTGGGTCAAATGCATTTGGTAAAGACTTAAAACATTTTGTAGAATGTGTACATAAAGTAGGTTGCCAAATAATAGTAATTTCTTTGTTTTTATATTCTTTTCTAATTGTCATTTTATTTTTCCAATTTTTTACGAATCTGAATTTCCACAGTTCTACTCATAAATCTTTCCTCAGGAGTATTATAAGAGTTAATTCCCGGTGCAAATTTTTCCGAACCAAGCCCAATTGCTTCTGTAATATTAGCACTCGAATTGATAGATTTGATATAATCTCTAACTTCATTTGCTCTTACTGCTGAAAGTCTTTTGTTGTCTTCAGCATTGCCAAGCAAATCGCTGTAACCACGTATAATAATCGTGCTTTCTTTATCTAAATTTTTCACAAAACTACGAATTTCTTTTTTAATTCTATTATCTAAAGTATATTGAGATACTTGAAATACTGTCAAAGTCAAACCTTGTGATTCTATATCAGAGGTATCTTTTTTTACTATTAATGATTTGTTAATATTTTTTATATTATCAAAACCATCATAAGCTGTAAAATCAATTTTGATAGGTACACCATTTTCTAATTTCTTAGCATTATTCCTTGTGATTAATATAGGCAAATCTTGCAATGTAGAGCCACCATCTTGCATTAGCAAATTAAAATCATTTTGTTCTACAGATAATACCCAGTTCCTTAATTCTTCTTTATCATATTTCTTTGGCATTTTATTAAAGCCAAAATCTCCTTTTTCTTTACTTGTAATTACTTGTGCTTTTGGTCTAAGTATAATTGAATTTGGAGAAATTACTGTAGGATTTTGGTATCGTGTATTTGATACCGCAAAAAGTAATTCTGGTTGATTTGTTTCAATTTCTACTCTACGATTTTCAGCATAACCTATTTCGGATTGAGTGCGAGTAATATCTTTAGGAATACAAGTTTTATTTTCTTCAACTGTTATTCTTTTCTGATCTATTCCGAAGATATTAACTAAATAGTCTTTAATTGATTTTGATCTTGATTTTGCTAATTCACAATTATCTTTTTCAGTGCTAGGATCAGTAGTACCGTGAAGTATAATTTCAGATTTTGGATTTTCCTGTAATCGTTTACCTAAAATATTCAAATTGTTCCTATGATAAGAAATAGGACTTGGATCTAATTCTGATGGATCAAACTTACTATCTTTCTCAAGTTTTTTGTATCTTTCGGGAATTACAGAACTATTAAATTCATAGAAAATATATGGTAAAATAGGATAAATATCACGAGATAATTCTACTCTTAGATTAATATTTGTCAAAGGGAAAAGTGCTTCATTATCGTTTTTACCAAGTACTTCCAAATCTGCAAATAAGTAACTATTATTTGGTAATTCTTCTTCTGGAATTTCTTTAACTACTTCTTTTACAATAGGCTCTACGTAAGTTGAAATAAATAAAGTATCTTGTCTTGTATAATTATATACATATTTAATTGTATCAGCACTATTTTCAACATATTCTTTGACATTTGCTTTACCACTTGTAAATATATTTTTCTTGATTTTGTCTGTTTCAATATTAATAGTATCAATTTTAATATTACTAATGTTCTTTTTGATGCTTTCATAAGGCGAAAAAGCTATTGAAATACCGGCTCTAAATTCAGATACTTTCCAATTCAAATCTGAGTTAATATTATTTAGACCATAATTGTAATATATTTCAGGCAAAGCAAAAAGAGTTTTATTTGTATTTAAAGCTAATTCATAACTTGCACCAAATGAAACTCCAAAAGCCATTGATGACATTTTGCTGATATTGCCTGTATTCTTTCCTCTTACTCTAAGATTATTTTCATAAGTTCCCTTATCGGTTGGAGAAATAAGCTCTTCTTGTTGGGTATATGATTTTGAAATAAAATTAAATATTGAAAAGCCAAAATTTAAGTATAAATCTTTTGTCAATCTATAAGTTACATTTGGTTCAATAGAAATTGATGCCAAATCTACTTGTAATTGATGCTCTGAAACAGCTTTAAATTCAGTATTATTTACTGATAATATAATATTTTCATCTGTTAAAAATTGTACTGATTGACTTAGATAATTTAGCTTTGCACCTAAAAATATTTCATTGCTTAAAGGAGTTTGGTAATTTGCTCCTAGAGTCATTCCAAACTTACTTGCTGAGGTAAAACCTGGCGAACAGCAAGGAACATCTGGTAATGCTTTAAAATCAGCATTATGTAAATTTAATCCTATTCCAAAATTGCCACCATACCTAGGTCTTAAAGTATCTAATCCTGTATATTGTGCAAATAAATTACTTGAAGTAACTAGCATCAAAAGTAATAATAGCTTTTTCATCTTACTACCTGCAATTGTTCAAATAATTCTTGATTTGGTGTTTTCAAAATCAAATAGTATTGACCATTAGGCACTTCAGACATATCAACTGATTTGGCATATACTCCAGCTTTTAAATTTTCTTTGAAAAGCTCTTTAACTAATTCACCTTTGGAGTTTAATAGAATCGCTTTTGTTTCACCATTTTCAATTATTTCAAAATCAAAATTTATATTTTGTGAAACTGGGTTTGGTTTGACTGATGACAAACTCAAGGCATTATTGATAATTATCAATCTATCAGTGCCTCCAGCTTGGCATACATTGCCAATTGTCATAGTGCCATTAATTATATTAGGTTTTGCAAATCCATCTTTAGCTACGAAATTACCTATTTTGACAGTATCTGTTTTTTTATTGCCCAATGCTACTTTAAATTCTGGTGAATAAAAAATCAAATAATCTTTTGTGTTGTCAATTTGGAATTTAAGATTATATGTAATATAATTCCCATTTTGAGTAAAAGTTTTGCTAGTTTCCAAAGGAATTAATTGTGATACATTAACAGTAAAGTCCAATGAAATATCCTTTAATTCGGATTCTTTTAGTTTTCTAACATTTTTAATGATTATTGGAAATTTAATATTATTGCTAGTGTTAATTATAGTATCATTTTTCAGCAAATCACTAACAGAATACAAATCAAATAATGCTTCATAAGCACCTTTCGCACTTAAATAATATTTTTTATTAAATTGCCCACAAATATTTTCCAACTGTACTTCTAATGAGTCATACTGTGTGCCAGCTTGACCTACATATCGAATTAAAAATTTGATTGTATCAAGAACCAATAATGAATCTTGCGATTTGCCTGGTATTTCTTTTACATCAAAATATACTGAATTTGGTAATTTTATATTTTTAATTCTAAATTCAGCTGTACCATTATTTGCAAAGTTAATTACAGTATCTTTGGAATTACTAATTATTACTTTGCCATAATTTATGCTGTCTTGATTTTGTTTTAAGTCAATATTTCTAGCAACTGCTTTGAGGTATACATTTCTTAATGTATAACTTGAATCAAAATATAATTTTACATTACTTTTTGGTGTGCTACCCAAAATTCCAGCTGGTCTAAAATCAAGAATTATATCTTTGGTTTCGTTCAAGCCAATTTTAATAGGCAATTTATCATTATATTCAAATACATTATTGCTAAATTCAATTCGAGTTAATATTAATGAATCAGGTTCGTTTTTATTTGTAATTTTAAGTATAACCTGACCTTTAGCTTTATTATCACACATTATTATATCAGCAAAAGTCAATGTATCTTTGCTTAATGAAATCTTAAGAATTTTACTTCCTGAAATAAATACTTTTAAAGGTAATACATTTTGATTGTTTTCAATTATAAGTGTATCAGCATAAGAGCCAGAATCAACAGGATTGAATTTAATAGAAAGTGGATATACTTGTCCATCTTGCAATGGAATATTCCCACCATTAAGAATTGTATAATTTATTCCTTGTGAAAGTTTGGTTGAAGTAATTTTAAATTCATCGGGTCCAAGATTAGTCAAGTCAATATTAAGAATAGAATCTTTTTTAGAAAGTATATTGCCAAAATCTACATTTCTGGTACTTGTGGTTAGCTGATTTGCTTTAAGGCGATATATATATTTTACTTCATCAGCATTCAATGCTCTATTGAAAATTCTAATTTCGTCAAGCGTACCTTGGAAAAAACCTTGGAAAGTATTGTCATAATTACCAACACCTATCATCATTTTTAGGTCTCTACCTAACACTCCATAATTATTATTTACAGAGTCAACTGCTATACCATCGACGTAGAGATAAGTTTTTTTGTTTTTAAAATCACACACTCCAGTAGCGTGATACCATACACTATCTTTAAATCCTCCCACAGGTGCATACTTTGGAGTTTTTTGCATAAGTCCACCAACTCCACCATTACCATCAGTTCTAAATGAAAGAACATTTTCTTCAGTTTGATCATCACCGAAACCAAATATTACATCTTCACCTAATTTTTTATCCATTGCTGAAATTAATATCTGTGAAAGTTTAGTGGTTTTAGTTTTGGGGAGGGCATCACCTTTAAACCATAATGACCAAGTAAATCCACTTGAATCAATATATTTTTGTGAACCAACTGAATCTAAAGTTAAGTAATCGGTTTTTCCATTGAAATGAAAAGCAAAATTGATTCTACCACTATCACAGGTAGGATTGCCAAAAGTAAATGCATTGTTGCTATTTCCACTTGTGTCTTTGGCTGAACACTCAAGTGGCCAATATCCTACAATTCCTTTAGTAATATCAATTGCTTTTGAATTGTAACTTAAAGCTACGAGTAATATTAATGCAAAAGTTAACTTCTTAAAATTCAAATACTTAAACCCTTTGAACATAGCAAATTGGTAGTAATTTACTAAACTCATCTCTTCCTCCGGAATATAAAGTCACTTAATCTTTAGCAACTTATTACAATTTCTATACCGCAAATTGTATTGAATTAGTAGTCGTACAGTATATTAACTCTATTATCGGTATAATTACGAGCGAAATAGATTAGTAGAATTACTTAATTTGTTTTACTTCCCCAAAAACTTATAAGTACTAAGCCCCATCCTATTAAAAAACATAATCCTCCAATTGGAGTAATTGCTCCTAAAATCAATATATTTGTTAAAGACAATATATAAAGAGAACCTGAAAATACAATTATTCCTAAAGAAAATAGATAAAAAGCAATTCTAAGATTCTTTATTTGCATTCTTTCATAAAATATTGCAACAATTAATATGGCAAAACTATGATAGAAATGATATCTAACTGCTGTTTCAAATGTATCAAGTGTTGAATTTTGCATAAGTATATTATGAAGTGCATGCGCTCCAAATGCACCAAATAAAACTGCCAAAAAGGCAAAAAGTGCTCCAGTTACTATCATTTTGTTTTTCATAATTTTATCTAACAAAAAAACTGTTAAAAAAAACAATTAATTAGTTTTCAAATTAAGATTGTTAATCTCTATTCTTAGCAGATTTAAAAAATATATAATTAAATTCAGTTTTGGAAAAATTTTCCAAATAAGTTTTCCAAACTGCTTTTTTTGTCAAATTTAAGCAATATTTATTTCGCACTTCATTTTATTTTCCAAACTCCTTAAAAAAGCCACTTCAATTTTTGCAGGGACTTTGCGTTTTTTTATGTTTTTTTTGTCTTTTTTTTGTTGTCATTCTTGAATTTAGTTCAGGGTATATTTGGTTTTTTAGATGTCCGACACCTCTAAGGTGTTTTCAGCAAAACCAAATCAAGATGGCGGAAGAGGGTCGATTGACCCAATTGTTGTCGCAATTTGGAAAAATTTTCCAAATAAGTTTTCCAAACTGCTTTTTTTGTCAAATAACGGCAACAATTAATTTGAATTAATTTGGATTTCTAAGAAACTAATACGAAATCAAGATGGCGGAAGACAAATTGCTGTCGCAATTTTAAAAAAAAGTTTTCCAAATTTTGTTTTTTGTCAAATTTAGCCGATATTTTTTTCGATCTTCATTTTATTTTCCAAATTCCATAAAGAATCTTCTTCATATCAAAATCTCCTAAAAAATTAAAGAATAAGTAAATTTCTAATATATTTGCAAAATACTAAATATTTCTTAATATTTTGCGAATATATCTCTTGCACCCATAAAAATCTTTTGACTTCCTTTTGTAATCTCCCATGCTAAAGACAATTTCATAGAATATAAACTCCAAAGAATGCCTCTTTTATGGTGGTTTACATTATTTAATCGGAAATCTGCATTATACGAACAAGGAAATAATGTATTATAAACATAAGGAACTCTCAATCCAAAATCATCAGGTACATAGCTTTTTAAATTACAGGTAATAATTGAAAAAAGAAAACAAAATATAATCGTTTTTTTCATTTGCTATTCCTTTATAAATTTTAGAAATTGTTGATTTATTTTTATAAAGTAAACTCCTTTTGGTAGAATAGAAATATTGATTTTGTTATTAAATTTTTCAATTCTTATACTCTCACCAATTCCACTTAATATTTCAATATTTTTTGGCACTTCTTGACTATTCAAGATTATATTTATTTCATTTGTAACTGGATTAGGGTTAATTGTAATTTCATCAATTATATTTTTTCTATCTTCAACACTTGTCAACATTAGTATTTGTTTAGTACTAAAGCAATTCCTTACATATGAGAATTGTTTTATGCTATCTTCAGTAAATTGAATATTCTGAAACCTATTAAATGACATAACATATTCTTCTTCAAAATAATTTATAGAGTCTAACATATTAATTTTACTTTTTATTGTGAATGTTCCCATAGAATTACTTAAAGAAATTAAACTATCTTTCATCCAATTATAATTTGTATCAATGTCATTTATAAAATATTCTGCTAAAGTATCTTTTGTTGGTGTAAATTTCAATTTAAAAATATTATACTTAAACGAGACTTTGTAACTACCATATCCATATAAGCCATGAATCAAATCTTTATAGAATCGATTCTGTTTAGGATTACATGTATCCCAAAATAAAAAGTGTGGGTTTTCAATTCTCATATGGGCTGTCGAATCATATCCACTGGGAATAAGTTCCAAACAACTAATTGGTGGGAATGGGAAATTAGTTGCAAACACATTCGCAAAACAAGCAATATAAATTATCGCAATTAAAAAAATCTTCTTCATATCAAAATCTCCTAAAAAATTAAAAGTAAAATTTCTAATATATTTGCAAATATATTTAACTTAACTTAACTTGCAAGAAAAAGCAAGCTTTATTTTGATTTGTTTACAAATAAATTAGTTTGTTTTTATATTTAATAAACATGTGACTGATAAATAAAAAAAGCCACCTAAAACTTTGTTGTATTAGGTGGCTTGAAAAAAAGTTTAAGCATCCGAAGGTTTTTAACCTTCTGATGTTTTTGAGAGAATGCGATTATACCATGAAAGAGACAATTGTCTCAGTACAGGGTGACGAGAAAAAGATAAATGCTGGATTCCGTATCAAGTACGGAATGACAGAAAAATATACCCTGAATACACGATTGTGTGAGAGGGGAATTTAAGATATAATATTGACGAAATATAATGTAAATATTGCGTATTACTTCTGTATAAATTCTCATTCAATTTAACTGTTGCAACATAATATGAGTTGAGCTAACTATTTTTATAGTAAAGGCATTTTCTTTATTTCAGCTTCAAATTTTTGACCTCGAGCAGATATTTCAATTTTGGTTCCAACATTACGATAATTCCAATCAACATAACCCATTCCTATAGGGAAATTTAATGAAGGTGAAAGATTACCACTTGTTACAAACCCTATTTCTTTATCACCATCATAAATTTTATATCCTTGACGAGCTATAAATCTTTCTGCATTTACTACAAAACCGACTAATCTACGATGAGGATTTTCGGTTTTTACTTTTGCTAGAACATCAGAAGCATTAAATGCTCCTTTATCAAGTTTAGTAATCCAGCCTAACCCTGCTTCAATTGGATTAGTATTTTGATCAATATCATTACCGTAGAGAGCATATCCCTTTTCTAATCTAAGAGTATCTCTACATCCTAATCCTACAGCTTCAATTCCAAATTCTTCACCAGCTTTAAAAATTTTATTCCAAATTTCTTCTGCCACTGCTACATCACCTCTAAAATAGATTTCAAATCCCACTTCACCAGTATAACCAGTTCTTGAGATTATCATATCTAATCCTGCAAGCTTATCTTGTACAAAATTGTAATATACAATTTCAGACAAATTTACGTCAGTTAGTTTTTGTAAAGTTTCAATTGCTTTTGGTCCTTGAACAGCTAAAAGATTTATTTCATTTGATATATTTGTAAAATCAATATCAAATCATTCTTTGTTACTTTCAAGCCAAGCAAAGTCTTTATCGACATTTGCCCCATTTACTACTAAATAATAGTATTCTGAATTTATACAATAAACAAGCAAATCATCAACAATACCACCATCTAAATAGCACATTGCTGAATATTGAATGCAGCCGGGGTTTAACTTACTTGCATCATTAACTGTACTTTTTTGAACAAAAGCAAGAGCATCTTTTCCTTTTACTTCAAATTCGCCCATGTGACTTACATCAAATACGCCAACTTTTTCTCTAACTATTTTATGCTCATGAATTATACCTTTTGGGTATTGAATTGGCATTTCAAAACCAGCGAAATGAACCATTTTAGCATTCAAACTTTTATGAATTGCATTAAATCCTGTTAAAATCATTTTTTATCCTAAATTATAATTATTTTGATGTTTGTAAATATTTTGAATACAAATTTACCATTTTTCAGAACTAAAAATAGTGAAGTTGAAAAAAAAATATTTATTTGCATTAAAAAGTTTGTTAAAACGTGAAAATAATTTTAAATGCACTTAAACCCAAAATAAAAATGTCAATCCCCTTTTTAGATTTAAAAGCTCAATACATGCAGATTAAAGTTGAAGTTACTGATGCTATTCAAAATGTGTTAGATAGTACAGCCTATGTTCTCGGACCATCAGTTAGTAATTTTGAAGAAAAATTTGCAGAATATATTGGAGTTAAACATTGCATTGGAGTAAATTCTGGTACTTCTGCTTTGCATCTAGCTTTAATTGCTTTGGATATAAAAGCAGGTGATGAAATTATTACAACTCCACATACCTTTGTTTCAACTATATGGGCTATTTCTTATGTTGGAGCAATTCCGGTTTTTGTTGATATAAATGCCGATACTTACAATATTAATACTAATTTATTAGAAGCTAAAATTTCAAACAAAACAAAAGCTATTATTCCAGTACATTTATATGGGCAACCTGCTAATATGACAGAAATAATGAAAATAGCCAATGAATATAACATTCCTGTAGTTGAAGATGCTGCACAAGCTCATGGTGCAGAAATTAATGGACTGAAAGTTGGTAATTTTGGCAAAATATCATGCTTTAGCTTTTATCCGGGTAAAAATCTTGGAGCATACGGAGAAGGTGGAGCTTTAGTTACAAATGATGACGCAATAGCTGAAAGATGTAGATTGTTACGTAACCACTCTCAACCCGAGAAATACTTCCATAATGAAGTTGGTTATAACTATAGGATGGATGGATTGCAAGGAGCTGTTTTAGGAGTTAAACTCAAATATTTGGATTCTTGGAATAGCAGGAGAATTGAAATTGCATCAATGTACAATGAAGCTTTTTCAAATTATGTTAATTTAAGTATTCCTAAAGTTTTGGATAATTCCAAACATGTTTATCATTTGTATGAATTAGGATTTGAATCAAATGAAAAGCGTGAAGTTATGATTATGAAATTAAATGAAAAAGGCATCCAAACAGGTTTACACTATCCAATCCCAGTTCATTTACAAAAAGCATATAAACATTTAAATTATAATGAAGGTGATTTCCCAAATACAGAAAAAGCTGCTAATACTTTGTTAAGTTTACCTATTTACGCTGAAATGACTAATCAAATGGTTGAAGAAGTAATTAAAATAATTATTGAAAACGCTTAATTGTGTTTTAAATTAAGTTATCAAAATACATTCTCTTGAAAATTCACAGCCAGAATTTTTAATCATAGCAGAAACACTACAATATTTATCCATAGAAAGTTCTACTGATCTTTCTAAATCGTTTAAAAGAGCATCTTGACTTTTTAAAATAAATTTCAAGTGAATCTTTGTAAAAACTTTTGGATGAACTTCAGATCTTTCTGCTTCAACTTCGATTTTAAATTCTTGAATTGTTTTTCTTTTTTTCTTCAAAATACTTATAATATCTACAGCCGAACAACTTGCAATTGATCCTAAAACAACTTCCATTGGAGATTGTGCTGCATTTTTACCACCACTATTAATTGGTGCATCAAAATAAGTAATGTTGCCAGTTTCAGTTTCAGATTTTAGAAAATATTCATTTACATTTGTAACAACCACTTTCATTGCAATAACCTATTAAATACATTATATTAATTTGATAAAATAAAAAATAGAAAAAAAAGATTAATATAAATTTTTTGATTATTTTTATTTAAATTGACGTTTCTATTAACTATAAATTTCAAAAAAAATATGCAAAACAATCCTTTGGTTTCAATTATAATGGGAAGCGATTCTGATTTAGAAACTATGAAACAAGCAGCAGATGTATGTAAAGAATTTGGTGTTGCTTATGAGATGAAGGTAGTCTCAGCACATCGCACACCTTATGATATGATTGAGTATGGTAAAGTAGCTGAATCAAGAGGAATAAAAGTAATAATAGCAGGAGCTGGTGGTGCTGCTCACCTTCCGGGTATGATTGCTTCAGCTAGTATATTGCCAGTTATTGGAGTACCGATTCAAACAAAAGCACTATCTGGTGTAGATTCTTTATATTCAATTGTTCAAATGCCTCCAGGTGTACCTGTAGCTACTGTTGCCATTGGAGCAGGGAAAAATGCCGGATTGCTTGCTATTCAGATTTTAGCATTATCTAGTGATGAATTATCAGGTAAATTAAAAGATTTTAAATCTAAAATTGCTGCCGAATCCAGAGATAAAAATCAAAACCCAGAATTTACACAAAATTAAAAAGGGGCTTAAGAAGCCCCTTTAAATCTGATTTCTTCTGCATTTTATTTAAATACTGTTGAAAAAGTAAGTTTTATATACAAATCGTTTTTAGGAAGAATGTTTTCTGCTAAAGTTACTCCTTTATCATCTTCTTTTTTATAGCTAATATATTCAATATTAGGAATAATTTTGGTACTAGCATTTAATGAATAAGCTAAACCAGCTATGATAGTACTTGGAGCTGATTTATTACTTATTGGAACATAAGCAATTGTTTTAGTATTTGAATGATCTAAATTATCATATCTAACAAATGCTTCCAAATCTGATGTGATTTTATAAGCAGCATAAACCATCATCATATTATATTTTGTTTCAGTATTTGTAGTGTCAAATACTCTTTTTGTATCTTTAAGCATTGAATATAAGGCACCTACTCTCCAATCTTTTTGATTGTAACCTATAAAAATATGTGAATTAGTACTAACTGTATTTGTTTCACCTTTCAATTTCAACTCTCTAGCTTGCAAATCCATATCTGTATATAATTCAACTACTAAATCTTCTATTGGTTTAACTTGAACAGAAGTGTATATTCTTCTTGTATCTTTGTTAATATCAGAGATTAAAGAATTCACACTTTGGTTATTACCATACAATATATTCCATTTAAAAATTGAAGCTTCACCTTGATATGAAATTCCAAAGTCTCTTGCTGGTCTTAAACTTTGTAAATCTATAATAGATTTTTCAACTGGTCTAAATCCCCATTGATTTTCAACAAAACTAAATGTTGGTGCTGGTTGGATACCAAACACAAAGAAATCTTTACCTGTTAAATTAGTTTGATATTTTAACCAAGCATCTTTCACAAATGGAGTTATATTTGTACCTGTTTTCAAATCTCCAGTACTATTCATTTCAAAGTTTATTCTACCACTTACTTTGTCATCTAATTTGTAATCCGCTGTTAAATAAGCTCTACGAATCCAAAAACCACTTTTCCCTTCAATTGTTGAGTCGTGGTTGCTTGCATTATAAAACATATCACCGAACATTAGTCCAGAAAATGTTACTTGCGAATTGCTTTTCGAACTTATTGTAATTAAAAGCAATGCTAAAAGCATTAAGTATTTAGAAAGTTTTCTCATTTTTTACCTTTATTTTTAATTAAAATTCACTTCGTTTGAGTGAACTATATTTACAAAATTACTAATTTAGTGTTAAGATAGTGTTAATTTTTTAACTAAGTATTAACTATTTTTTATTTATTATACTACCAGATGATACTAGTTTAAAATTATCGTTTAATATTGAATAGATTAATTTAGAATTTGCTAAATTGGTTAGTAATATCTGCTTTTCAATTGTTCCACTTTCATCAATATTTTCAGATTTGACTATTTTACCAGTCTCATCACAAATTATAAGATACCATCTATTATTACTTTCTTTATTAAAACTTAATTTAACCATTTCATTTGTTGAAGGATTTGGTGAAATTACAGTTTCTATTAAACTTTCACTTTCTACACTTGTGTTTGAGTTAAAAACATCACTTTTAATTACTACATTTACAGTTGCATTATTATTAATATATTCCAAAGAAAGAACTGGTATATTGTTACCTTTGCTCCAATATTCATATTTTGTAAATGTATTTGAACCACCTTGAACAATACCGAAATTTTGCATTAATATTTCTGGTGCTGGTGCTCCATTCAAATAAACACTGTCAACAGTAATTTCTACAACTTTCAATAGAACACTTGGTAAAGAGTTCTTTTGTAATGGCACTAATTGCAAATTTCCCCAACCAACAGTTTTAACTGTTCTTACAACGGATCTCATGAAATTTGCTGGTGCATTAACATAAAAAGGTGGGTAGTTTAAAAAGAAATTTGTTGATCTACGGACTAAATTAAAATTTTCAAGTGGCAGGCTAATATCAAATGGATAATGGTAAATTCCTCTGATATTAGGTGTAAAATCAGCTTTTTGGAAAGGCACAATTACATTGGAAGCACCGGTAACATCTAATTTAATAAAAGTAGAATCGTGATACAAACCTAATTGTTCAAAACCTTTTGCACTTATATTGAAATATTCTCTTGTAACAATACTTGTTGGAATATTGCCCAAAGTATAAAGGGTATTAATTTGATATTGAGCATTATCAAATTCTCCTTTTTTAGGGTTAGTTACATAAGAGAGATTTCCTTCAGTTCCAGGTTGTATTAAACTCCTATAATCCCAAGTCTTATTTGAACCTTCAGCTGGTTTTGTAATTGTATTACTTGCAATAGAATTACTAAAACTTTTAATAATTTCACCTGGTGTGATTGTAAAGTCAGTATAGTTGAAATTAATTGGATTTTGAGAAAGCGATACAGAATAAGAAATAAGCAAAATGCTTAAAAAATGTAAGATTCTTTTCATATTAGTTCCATATTGATAAATGAAGTAGTTTATTTAATTGCAAATTAATCAATAAATATTTAATTAGCAAATTATCTTTAGAAAAAGACTAAAAAATCTTATTTATTTATATTTTATATCAAATTCAAATTATTTTACAAAATATGTTTAGATTTGCTTCTTAATTTTGTGTAAAGTGCTTTTCACAATTTCCTGTCATTTTGAATGGTTTGAATCTACCCAAATGAAAAATCTAGCCACATGGTTTCTTTTCTTTAGAGATGAGAAAAGTGTGAATTATTGAATTTTAAGAAGCGAATTATATTAAATAAAAAAAACCACACAATTTTTTTGTGTGGCTTTTAGATTAACAAAATAGTTTTTGTTTATTTACTTACAGCAGACATATCAACACCAGCATCAGAAGGAACTTTGGGGTTAGCAGTTTTTTCTGTAATAGGATAAATAAATCTATTTGGAACAGTTGCTTGAGGAAGAGTACCCAATCTTCTCATATCATAGTAAGTTTGACCTTCTAAAAACAATTGAAGATGTTTTTGTTTCATAACTTCAGCAAGTAAAGCAGCACCAGTACCAGAGAAAGCAGGCAATCCAGCTGCTGTTCTTACAGCATTAACTATTGCAGTTGCAGTAGCTTCATCACCAGTTTTAGCAGATGCTTCAGCTAAAATAAACCCAGTTTCATCAAGAGTAATCATTGGGAATTTAGTTGCATAAGCTGCATATTTTTTCAAGCTTGCGGCTCTTATACCAACTACTTCGTTTGTATCAGGCTTGAAATTTAAAGTGTCAGAACGAGGATGCCAAAAACCAACAAATTCACCATTTGGACCATTTGCTTTAAAGTATTGAGCAATTCTAGTATCTCCAGCTTCATCAACTCTAATTGGTTCTCCTGATTCGTCTAAAGCCCAATGTGCCCAAGGGTTATGTTCACCAGCATTATCAGACCATTGAGCTAGTAAGTTGCCAGCAGCAGTTTTTATACCTAACTTTGCATGTGAAGCAGCTTTTGTGTAATCTTTAGTCATCAAAAAGTAACGAGCCATTAATGAGTGACAAGTTTCTATCCATTTTGTTTTATCGCCTTTGAAGTTTAAATCTCTACTTAATAAGCCAGATGCTCCTCCAAGATTAAATGAAGTAACTGCTTCATCTAGTAATTTTTGGACTTCAGCAAAAGCTGCAGTTTGAGAAACAAAGTCAGAAGATTCTAGTCCAACAATTTTAATAGGAATAGACCCATAAATCGCAGCTAATTCACCTAATACTAATGCTTTGTTTGCTTTTGCCATTCCAACCAAAGTGCTTTGAATTTCTGTATTTGCAGCACCAAATTTTAAACTAGGATCCATATTATCAATAATATCATTACAAATTTTAATTGTACGATATCCAGTTTTCCAAACATCATCAGGGAAACCATCTTCTTGCATTAAATAAGTGTTCCATTGAACTGGTTGAGGTCTTCCTAAGCCAGCAGGAGCACACATTTGCCAAGACCAAATAGAAAGGATACGAGATCTATCGCCAGTATAAAATTCACTAGTTCCCACTTGCATAGCAACAGTCAAACCCAAAATACCATCTACAGATTTAATACTTTGATCACTGATAGCATTAGGAGAAACATTAAGGCTTTTATCAGGATCACACGATGCTAATACTATTAATGAGATAACCATTAAAGAAAGTAATTTAGCTAATTTGATATTTACATTTATTTTCATTTTTCTTTCCTTATTATTAATAGTTAACAGATAAACTTAATCTATATGATTTGACTTGTGGTAAAGTGAAATAATCAAAACCACGTCCTTCAGCATTTGAGAAGGTATTAACTTCTGGGTCATAGCCTTTATAATCAGTAATAGTAAGTAAATTTCTAGCAGTAAATTTTATAATTAAAGAAGTTATTTTCCAATCTTCCAAACCTTTATAGTTGTAGGAGATATTTAGTTCTCTTAATTTGATGTAAGAAGCATTTTCAACAAAAGGTTCGTTGATATTAAATCCGTTACCATGATTTTGATAATAAACTTTTCTAGTTGCTTGAGAGCCATCTGGATTTAATACTTTGTCGCCATTTGCATTGAACCAAGGATCATCTCTATCTTCAGTTTCTTTTGAAGTACCAAAGTTAGATAATGCACCACGAGTACCATTCCAAACATCAAAACCAAATGCTGCATCAAACAAAAAGCCAATGGTCAAATCTTTCATAATAGTAAAATCATTTCTCCAACCAATTTGAAATTTAGGGTTAGGATTACCTAAGATTCTTGATTTGGAATCCTGTTTAGGTGCGTTTTTCATACCATCAACATAATCATCAGCTAATTCAGAAGCTTTTCCAGCATCAAAATCAGCTTTAGTTGCATGTATATATCTACCATTCTTATCTAAAGAATCTACACCAGATTTAACACCAGTTGATAAAGTATATTCTCCACTATAAAATATTTTACCTTGACTATCTTTAAGCCAGCCATATCCTAAAAATACTCCTAAGGGTTGTCCTACCATTGCAACATTTTGCATACCAGTAAATCCACCACTTAAAGAAATATAAGCATCTGCAGCTTGATTTGCTGATATATTAAGTTTGTAAACTTCATTTTTAACTGAAGTATAATTTAAAATAGTAGTCCAAGAGAAATTTTCACTTCTAAAAGCATTATACTTAATAGTTGCTTCATAACCAGAGTTCCACATTGCAGCACCATTTCTTAAAGCTCTATCATATCCAGTAGAAGAAGGCACAGGAACTAACAATATCATATCTAAAACATTTGAATAGAAATAATTACCTTCAATACTTAGTTTGTTTTCCATCAAACTAACATCAAAACCTACTTCTCTTTCAATAGTCATTTCAGGTAAAATAGTTTTAGCACCAGCAACTATAAATTCATTTGCTGCACCACCACCTTGTCTGATACCAATGAAACCACCTCTATTTGCTGTATTGTCATCTCTACCCCAAGGGTCGAAGAATCCACCAGAGCCATATAATGAGTTAGTAGTATAAGCACCTGGTAAATTTGGAGAACCAGCTTCGCCATAAGCAGCTCTAATTTTTAAAGTATTACCCTCTTTTTTGAAATCAGATAAAAATTCTTCATTACTTAACATGTAAGAAACACTTGCTTTTGGATAATAGTAATATTGTTTTGATTCGCCAAACATAGAACTAGCATCTCTTCTCATACCTAATGTTAAAGAGTATTTTTCTTTAAAAGTAGAAGTTAATTGAGCAAACACACCAAAAGTTTTGTAATGAACTGTACTAGAACTACCATCTTTGGTAGAACCAGCACCAATTTGATCAAAAAATGATAGTGTTTGTTTTGAACTAACATTAGATGAAGATCCATTTCCCCAAATTGTTTGAGCTCCAACTACTAAATTAGAACTAATATCAGAACCTAAGAACTCATCAAGAACAAAATTAGAAGTAAAATCTAAATTTTCATTTGCAGAAGTACCTCTTGCTATATTAACTTCACCGGCTCTTGCATCAGAAACGCCAGAACCTACAGCCAACCTTTTAGTAGTAACACTATTGTAATGGTCAAAACCATAATTGGCAGATAAGCTAACCCAACTTGTTGGCAACCATTTAAGTACAGTACTATTTAAAGTTCTATTTATATTAGAATTGTATTTGTTGTATTTCTGAGTCCAAATTGGATTATCATATCCAGCAAATCTTCTTTGAGAACCGTCAGCTTCTAAATATTCTAAATTATTAAAAGCAGCTGGAGTACGCAAAGAACCTAATAATATACCTGAACGATTTGAACCATCTTGAGGTAAATCATTATCAGAATTTATAAAGTTTAAATTATTTTGCAAAGTCATACCGGGCATAATTTGAGTTGAAATATTTGCCCTTATGCTTGTACGAGTTAATTGTGAACCTTCTACATAACCTTGAGTATTGTAATAAGTACCATTAAGTAAATAATCAAATTGTGGAACACCACCAGAAATAGATAATGATTGTTCATTGCCCATACCATTTCTAAATGGAGCAGCAGCATTGTTGTATGTTGTTGTTCCTGCAGGTAAAACAGCTCCATAAGAAGTTGTAGATCCTGGTTTGCCAGCAGAGTATGGTGTTGATTGTCCATACTTAGT
This sequence comes from Candidatus Kapaibacterium sp., assembly GCA_026390675.1. Classification (GTDB taxonomy): domain Bacteria; phylum Bacteroidota; class Ignavibacteria; order Kapaibacteriales; family UBA2268; genus JAPLFM01. Next base: position 22,973 of record JAPLFM010000287.1, read on the forward strand.
TTGCAAAGCTACAGTACCAGCAAATCTATCAGTTGTCATACTAGTGTTGTAAGATATTCTAGCAGGTTTACTTTCGTCAGTAAGCTGACCTTTCTTTGTTGTAATTAATATTACACCATTACCAGCAAGTGAACCATACATTGCAGCAGCAGAAGCACCTTTTAGCACTTCCATTTTCTCAATATCTTGAGGATTAATATCAATAGCTCTATTTGCCATCATAACAGCACCATTAGGATCGTAGCCAGCTGTATTATCAATGATTACACCATCAACAACATACAATGGTTCTGAAGATCCACTGATAGTTTTTCTACCACGCAAAGTGATATAAGTACCAGCTCCAGGAGTCCCAGAGTTTTTGGTAACATTAGCACCAGTTACTTGACCAGAAAGTGCATCAATTGCACTAGATGAAACGTTATTAGCAATTTCATTACTACTAACAACTGAAATAGCATTACCTAAAGCATCTTTATTGATATCACCTGAAAGTGAAGATACAACAATTTCATTAGTTACTGAAGAGTGTTCAGATAGTTCAATATTTAACATTACTGATTTATCTTTTACATCTATAGTACGAGTTTCGGTTTTACAACCGATGTAACTAATTTCTAATGTATGTTTTCCGGTAGGAACTTGGAAAGAGTATTTCCCATTTTTATCTGCAATTGCACCTAAGCGAAGTTGCTTAATCTGAACAGTAGCACCACTAAGAGGTTTTTTTGATTCGTTGTTTTTAACGATACCCTCTAATTTTTGATTTGATTGTGCAATAGCACTATATGAATAGATTATTGCAAATAGAAGAACTATATATGTAGTTATTCTTTTACTATTTGAATATTCTAAAAACTTACTTTGAGTACAAAATCCCATAACTAGCCCTTAATTTATGGAGAAAAAATAATTATTTAAAACAAAGAAGTAAACACAATCTATTTATATTTTATTTTTATTGAACCTCAAATTAATTTATAAAATGATAAAACTAACAAATC
>JAPLFM010000287.1:24003-40554 GCA_026390675.1 Candidatus Kapaibacterium sp.
TAACCGAAAATTAACATACATTAGTTTTTACTTTTTCAATTTAATTAATAAAATAACAACAAAAAAGAAAAATTTATTAAATATGAAAATTGATTTTTTTTAATGTTACTAAATGAATAAAACAAAAAAAAAGCTTCTCAAATTTTTGAGAAGCTTTTTAATGATTTTTTAACAAAATTATTTTTTTCTAGTTTTGTTTAGATTTCGTTGTTGATTTGAGTTTTTGGGACCTTTCCCTTGTTCTTCAGCAAGTGCTTGTGCTTCTTTCATTTTCTTTTGGAACCAACCTTCTTTCTTAGGAGCAGCTTTCATCTCTGCTAAAGTTAAAGTACTACTAGAATGATTATTAATCCAATATTGATGCGAAATACTCCAGACATTAAACATAAAGTAATACAAGTTTAGTCCAGCTGGAAAACTTGAGAACATAAATGTAAACATTACAGGCATAATATAAACCATACCTTTTTGATTAGGGTCGGTAACAGACATTTTTTGTTGAAAAAACATTGTTATACCCATAAGCAATGATAATCCAGAAATAACACTTATTCCTAAAAATGAGAACCCAAAATTAAAAATCACATCAGGAACAGAAAGATCAGTCATCCACCAAATGAACGATGATTGCCTTAGCTCAATATTAGTCCTTAATACAGCCCATAAAGAATATAAGATTGGCATTTGCAAGAGAAGTGGAAGACATCCTCCCATTGGATTTATACCATACTCACTATAAAGTGCCATTGTAGCTTTTTGAGATGCAGTTTGATCATCTTTATATTTTGCTCTTAATTTATCCATTTCAGGTTGAAGAAGTTTCATCTTAGCTACTGATTTCATTTGAGTAATGCTCAAAGGATAAAGGATTAGCTTCATAAATATAGAGAAAATAATTATAGTTATACCAAAATTAGGAATGAATTTATGTAAAAAATTAAATATAGGCATCATAAAATATTCGCCAATATATCTAATTATCCACCAACCAAAGTTAATTGTTCTTCCTAATCCATATTTATTTACAGTTTCATATTCTATAGGTCCAATATATGTTTTAAAATTATTAGATTGAACACCACCTTTGTAAGGAACTCTATAACTCATTTCATACAATTCAACTAAACCTTTATCTGAGTGATGCTCTCTTGAACCAGCAAGGTCAGTAGTGCCATCAAAATCATTAGGAATAATTGCAGCCATAAAATATTTGATTTTAACTGCTGTAAAATCTACTTTGCCAGTTTGTGTAGATTCTTTCTTTTTATCTTCATCAACTTTTAATTCTTCTAATTCTCCGCCTCTAGAAGTCATTGCATGAGCTTCAGAAGATTCGTCAACACTATTATGTTCTTGATAGCGAAGTCCGTTGTGCCAAGCAAGATTATAGCCTCTTTGTGGTATAACATCATCTAAATTAACTAATTCAATATTATGATCTAAAATATATTCATTACCAACAAATTTGATTGTTCTAATAATTTCTTTACCTTCAGCAATTTTCAATCTAGCTTTTAAAGTATAGCTCTCTTTACCTTTAAGAACTATATTATTCTTTGTCTCATCATCAAATATAAAAGATAAATCTCTAGTATCAACTCTTTTACCATCTAAAGTAAGAAAACTCATAGAAAATTCGCCTAAAGAGTCATTAATAAGTTGAGTTTGATATCCACTCCATTTTTTAAAATTCTTTAATTCAAATTTAAGAATTGTTGCTCCTCTAGATGAAATTTTTGCTTTATACAAGTCAGTTTCAATATCTACAATCTCAGTTGATTTTGTGTAAAATTTAGAAAAATATTTGCCAAACCTATCACTAGAAAAGGCACTATCAGGGGCTTGTTTGATTTCTGGGGCAGTTTGTTTGTTTTTACTTTGATCCTCAATGGCCTGTTGAGTCTGAAGTGCTTTTAGATTTTTATTTGTGAGTGGTTTCTGATTACTACTTGTGTAAAACATATATCCACCAACTACAATTGCTATCAATATAAAAGCTGTTATATTATTTCTATCCATATTCTATAAAAAAGTGTATTAAAAAGTCAAAAAAAAATAGTTACAAATATCGTTATAGAAACGCATATAAAGAAGTTTTAATTTGATTTTTAATTTTTTAGGTGAAATTATTTAATAAAGTAGGTGTTTGATTAAGGAATAAGAATCGATTTTAATCTTTATTTTCATAAACAATTAAAATAAAGAAAGAAATTATTTCAATACATCTTCAATTAATGTAACCATTTCTGTAATATCAATTGGTTTTGATAAATAATGGCTTAATCCATTCGCTAAAAATTCTTCTCTATCACTTTGTAAGGCATAGGCAGTAACAGCAATTATAGGAATTTTCGAATGTTCGGCTCTTTTTCTAATTTCTCTTGTTAATTCCACTCCATCTAATCCTTTTCCAAGATTAATATCCATTACTATCACATCATAATTATTTGATTGTGCTTTATCAAATCCATCAGCAGAATTTGTCGAAGTATCTATTTTATACTTTCCTTTTAAAATTCTTTGCATCAAATATAAAGAGGCATAATCATCTTCAACTATTAAAACACTTTTTAGCATTTTATAACCTTCATTTTTTAATTTAATATTTTTATTAAGATATTATACGTTTCAAAGGAAATTTTACTGTAAATGCTGAACCTTCTCCTAATTTACTTTTAACTTCAACATTACCACCAATTAAATTTGCACATTTTTTAACTAAAGTCAAACCTAAACCAGATCCATCATATTTCCTATCTAATCCTTCACTTGCTTGTCTAAACTCTTCGAATATTGTATCTAAATGACTATTATCTATACCAATACCTGTATCTGCAATTTTGATAACAACATTTTCTTTATTAGATATTATTTCAGTTTTAACTGATATAACAACACATCCATAATTTGTAAATTTTATTGCATTACTAATGAGATTAGTTAAAATACATCCAATAGTATAACTATCATTATTTATTATTAATTCTGTAAAATTTGATTTAAATAATATTTCTATATTTTTACAATCATAACTTTCATTAAAATTAACAATTTGCTCTTTTATTTGATGTATTAAATCATAATCACTAAACACAAGTTTCAATTCACCTGCCTCGATTTTTGAAAGGTCTATTATCAAATTTAAAGTTTCCATCAATCTTAAAGCACTACTATTTATAAGATGTGAGATTTCATTAACTTCTTCATAATTTTTAATATTAGGAAGTAAATGTGAAAAACCTAAAATGCTATTCATTGGAGTTCGAAGTTCGTGACTCATATTAGATAAAATAGTTGACTTTAACTTATTAATATCTTCAGCTTTTTCTTTTGCTAGAACAAGCTGTTCTTCAATATTTTTTCTTTCAGTAATATCTTCAAATACAGTCGCAAAATATCCTTTAGAGGGTGAGTAGCATAATAGACTAATATGTTTATTATATAATTTTGAGAAATATTCAAATTGTAGAGATTCTCCGGTTATGCCTACCGTACAGTATTTATTAATCATTTCATTACTTGCTTTTGGAAATAGCTGTCTGATTGATTTATTCTTGAACTCATCAGTTAAAAAACCATTGAATTCCCTGCATGCTTTATTAGCTTCTAAATAAATGAAATCGTATTCAGAAGTAATTTCGTTAAAAATAACTTTGTGATATGAAAAACATAAGGACATATTCTCAAAAAGAAGTCTATATTTTGTTTCACTTTCTTGAAGTTTAACTTCTAATAGTTTATAGGCAGTAATATCAGTAGTAATCCCTTCCCAAATTACTAAATTATTATCAATTAGTCTTGGTTTTGACTTTGTTAAAACCCATTTGTAGGTATCGTTAGATTTAATTCTATATTCAAATTCAAAATCCGATAAATCTTTCAAAGCATTTTTAGAAGTTTCAATCATTGGAGCTAAGTCTTCAGGATGAACCAAATTGAAAGCTAAATATGGATCAGCTTTTAGCTCTTCAGGAGTAAACCCAAATAAATCAAGAACTCCTGAACTAGAATACGGGAAACTTATAACACTGCCATTTAAATCAGATATATATTGATAAATTGCACCATTGGGAATATTATCTATAGGAATTGATTTAAGCTTTTGATTTTCTAATGTAAGCTCTTCAATTATTTTGATTAATTCTTCTTTTGATTTGTTTTGCAGGTTCATATAAGCACTTAATAGAATTAGTATATTCTGAAAGCTTTACCTTTATGAAATTAGATAAAACCTCCCTACTTCTACTACAAATTCTGTACCATAAATATTAACAAAAGTGAAGCTCCCTTCCATAGTACCCCAACTAGTATCTAAAGGGCAATAGCTCGAATAATTAAATGAATCGCCTGGTTTTAAAATAGGTGTATATCCAATTACACCTTCACCTTTGATTTCTTCAGTTTCTCCTTCAGAATTTATGATTATCCAATGTCTAGAAATTAATTGCATTGTTTCATTGCCTAAATTTTTTATATCTATTCTATATGAAAAAAGAAAGTTCTTATCAGAAAATGCACTAGTTTGACCATCGACAAATGAAGAAACAACTATAACTTGAATATTATGAGTTATAGTTGCTTTAGGTTCATATTTATCTTGATTCACCATAACTTTAGAAAGGTCTATGTGTAGCCATATAATTTAAAATGTCTATATCTGTTAAAATGGCTGTTACATCTTCTCCAGTTGTAACTAAAACAGTAGTTTTATTCAACAATGCATTTGCCACTTTTTCTAATAAATCATTTGAATCTACTAAAATGAAATTATTCTCTAAACCGATTGTTATATTATCATTTAGGCTAATTTGGCTTTCAAAAAGTGGTCTTAAAAGTTTTGATTCAGAAACCATTCCTATAAGTTTTGAACCTCTATATACTGGAATCTGAGATACATTGTATTCTTTCATTAATTTAACTGCTGGTAGAGACCCTTTGTCTAATGCACTTAAAACTTCTCTAATAGTTGCATTAAACGAATTATCCCAATATCCATTATCTCTCATCCAATCATCATTATAAATTTTACCAGTATATCTATTACCAGAATCAGGTAAAAGCACTAAAATTCTTTTAGGTTCTTTAAGTTTTTGAGCATATTTAATTGCACCAACTACAGCAGATCCAGAACTACCTCCAGCATAAAGCCCTTCTTTAGTAAGTAAAGCTCTAGTCATAAGGAATGACTCTTTATCTTCAACTACAACCATATCATCAATAATACTAAAATCTAAATTACCTGGGAATATATCTTCACCAATTCCTTCTATTACATAAGAGTGTGCTTCAACAATTTTTTTAGTACGGAAAAATGGCTCCAAAATAGAACCTACAGGATCTACTCCTACTATTTTTACATTAGGCATTACTGATTTTAGATATTTACCTGTTCCTGATATAGTTCCACCTGTTCCTACTCCACAAAGAAATACATCAAAATTTCCTTCAGTTTGTTCAAATATTTCAGGACCAGTAGAATGAAAGTGAGCATCTTGATTATCTAAATTGTAATATTGATTGGCGTAAAATGAATTTGGAGTAGTTTCAGCTAGCCTTCTGCTAACACTATAATAAGAGCGAGGATCATCTGGCTCTACATTTGTAGGAGTAACTATAACCTTAGCACCAAAAGCTCTTAGATTATTTATTTTTTCGATAGATTGTTTATCAGGCAGAACAAAGATAGTTTTGTAACCATAGATTGCAGCATACATTGCAAGCCCTACTCCTGTATTACCAGAAGTACCTTCGATAATAGTGCCACCTGGCTTTAAATCTCCTCTTTCTATTGCTTTTTCAACAATGTATTTCCCAATTCTATCTTTTACAGATCCACCGGGATTCATATAATCGAGTTTTACATAGATTTCAGATTCAATACCTGCTGTAACTCTATTCAATTTTACAATTGGAGTATTTCCAATAGCTTCGCAAACGTTTTGTTTAAAAGTGGACATTTTGTTCAATTAAAAGTAGACAAATAATATTTACAAATTAATTAAACTTATTTGAAGAAAAAAGAAAGTTTTTTTGAAAAATCAAACTATTCTTTATTTGGGTCTGTTTCTTTAAGCATATTCTCTATTTCAGTTCTTACAAAACCTTTAGGAATACGATAAAAATCGGTTGGTTTATTATGGATTCTTTCTTTTATAGGCTCAGGTTCTTCATTGATTATTTCTAATTTTTTCTTAGGACTTTGCTTCTTGGATTTTTTTTGAGATTCGAATGAACCTTTTAAAGAACTGTAAATCTTTGAATATGAATCTGACAATTCATTCATTGCATTATATTTTACTTCAGTAATTTTCTTTACATCCATTTTTAATTTTGGTACAGACTTATATACAATATCTTCTCTAGTTTTGATTATATCTATCTTTTTCAAAGACAATACAAAGTTCCCATTATCTAATTCAACATTAAATAAGCCTAAAGAATCTAAGGAATTAATAAAAGTACTAACTGGTAAATAGAGCTTGTTTTGATACAATATTGAGGGAAGTTGCATTTGAGTAATTAATATACTATCACCTCTGCTAAGCATTGCAAAAAGAGAATTTGGAATAAATTTCAAATTATAATTACTAAATTTAATATTATTTCCAATTGTTTTGCAATTCATATCTTTGAAAACTTTAGGTGCAATATTATCAATTGAAGCATAAAAAGCTTTATTTAACTCAATTGAATTAATTATCTGTCTAGGCTTATTATCTAAAATCAAATTGTGATTTGAAGCATAGCAATAATCTCTAACTGATAAGGAAAGCAAAAACACTAACAATATTTTGTTTGATATGCTCAATTAATTAAATGTTTTAAATATGGGATTAAGATTTTTATTCTATTATCGGAGATAAACGTATTAAACTTTAATTATTTGGTAAAATTTATAATCTATTGCATAAATTTGTAAAAATTATTTGTAAATATTTGATTAGAGAAAAAAATGGCGATTGGAGTATTTGATTCTGGAGTAGGTGGTTTGTCTGTTTTAAAGCAATTAATCAAATATCTACCAAACGAACATTATATCTATCTTGGCGATACTGCAAGAGTACCTTATGGAAACAAATCAGTATCAACTGTTCAGCACTATTCAAGGCAAGCAACAGAGTTTTTTTTAGATAATGATGTCAAATTGATTGTTGTAGCTTGCAATACTGCTTCAGCTTTGGCAATTGAGTCAATTCAAAAAGTTGCAAAAAAAGTTCCTGTAGTAGAAATGATTAAACCAGCATCGACAGCAGCAAGTAAAAGCACAAAAAACTCAAGAATAGGAGTAATAGGCACAAGAGCAACAATAAACTCTGAGGCATATACTAAAGAAATTTTGAAACATGATGCATTTAATAATTTCAAAGTATTTGGAATAGCTTGCCCATTATTTGTACCTTTGGTAGAAGAAGGTATGATAGATAACCCAGCTACAATGTTAATAGCAAATGAATATTTGAATAGTCTTAAACAATCTGAAATTGATACATTAGTTTTAGGCTGTACCCATTATCCATTTCTTCAAAATCTCATTCAAGACATATTACCGAATGTAAAGCTAATAGACACAGGTGAATATGCTGCTTTAGAAGTGAAAAAACTGCTTGAATCAAATGGTAATTTAGAGACTAATCAAAATTACCAACTAGATTTTTATTTAACCGATACTCCATACACTTTTACAGATTTAGCTGAAAAGATGTTAGGTTTCAAAATTGAAAAGCCAAAAAAAGTTGACTTGGATTAATTTTCGGTTTGCGGCTACAAGAAGTTGGCGATTTCGGAACGCTAAACTGTCTGCCAACACTAAACTTGACACAAAGCAGAAAGCTTCATTTAATCACTGATCCGCAATTTCTTGTAGGTGATGTTAGCGGTTTGTTTTTCTATCGTGTAATTGTATGCATGTAATATTTTCATTTCTCTTTATTCTATTACTAATTCTGTTGAAAGTGCAAAGTCCACCGCTGCTTTAGAATGAATTGCTGTCGTGTCAAAAACTATTATGTTACTGTTGTCTTGTGTTATTAGCAAAGCAATCTCTGTGCAACCGAAGATTACTCCGTCTGCTCCGTCTCTTTTTAGTTTTGCAATTATGTCAATGTATTTTTTCTTTGTCTCGTCTTTGAAAATTCCCTTTGTCAATTCGTTGAAAATGGAAGCGTGAATAAAATCTCTGTCGGAACTGTCGGGAATAACGGTGTCAATACCGAATTTTGTCAAGCGGTCTTTGAAGAAAGCGTTTTCCATTGTAAATTTTGTCCCAAGTAGTCCGACTTTGTGAACCTTTTGTCTGACGATTTCCTTTGCTGTCTCTTCTGCAATATGAAGTAATGGAATTTCTAGTTTTTGTCTTACGATGTCTGCGACTAAATGAGGTGTATTCGTTGCCATTACAATACAGTCCGCACCAGCATTTTGAAGTCGTAGTGCAATGTCGGTGAGCATTTGCTCAATTTTGTCCCAGTCATTTTTTTCTTGTAATACTTTGAAGTCATTAAAGTCAACCGAGTAAAGTAAAAGTCTGGCAGAGTGCGAACCACCAAGTCGCTCATTTGTCAGTTGATTAATTGTCTTGTAGTAGATTGTCGTTGAAAACCAACTAAGTCCACCAATTATTCCTAATGTTTTCATATGTCTGTCTGTCTTTTTACAATGACCGCTAACTTTATCATTTACTTAAAATTACTCTTTTGGAAATAATTTCAGTCCCTTTTGTGAATTTGATAATATACTCACCACTATAAAGTGTTTTTGTATCAAAATAAGTAATAGTGCTTCCTTGGAATAAATCAGCTCTTTTGATGAACTTACCACTTGCATCAAATAACTCTATCACTACATTTTCATCTATTATATTATTAGATTGAATGGCAATCAAATCACTTGAAGGGTTTGGGAATAATGAAATACTTAAACTATTTTTGTTTTCAGTTTCTACGTCTGATGGCAAACTTGCATCTTGAGTTACTGTAATAGTTTTACTTGCTATGCCAGTTACAGATACTATCACATTGCAATTTCTTGTCACTGTACTTGAGTTTTCTTGAGCAGTTAGAGATATAGTTGCATTCCCATTCCCACTATTGTTATTAGCAGAAAGCCAATTTTGATCTAATGATATATTCCATTTGGAATTTGAGCTAATATCAAAAGTTTTTGTACTATTTGCTTTTGCTGATATTTTCAAATTACTTGCCGATACTGATAATGTAGGACCTGAGCCATCTTGAGTTACAATTACTTTCAAAGGAGAAACTCCCAATCCTGTAACTAATATTGTATCTATCCTTGGATTTATACTATTATTAGCATTAGCAACAATAGTAACAGTTGCACTACCATTACCAGTTACTTTATTGTAATAAGAAAGCCATTGCTGATTATTAGATACATACCAAGTAGTATTTGTAGTAATTACAAAACTAGCTTCACTATTGTTTGCTGCTCCTATTGAAAGAGTATTGCTCGATACTTTCATACTCATTCCAATACCTTCTTGATTTAAAGTAACAATTTGATTTGTTACTCCATTTGCTGAGATTGTAATGGTTGCTGTCCTTACTGTTGGGTCATTATTTGCTGAAATTGTAAGATAAATTTTTGCATTTCCTGTGCCACTATCCAAGCTTAAAACTACCCAATTATTATCGCTTTTAGCTGTCCACTTTGTATTTGATGTAATATCAAAATTTTTATTTGTACTTTGGTTAGCTGTTGTTGATATTGAATTAGTAGAAACAGCCAATGTATTAGTTTTAGCAGTGTATGTTGTTACTGTTTCTCCAATTGAAGTTACTTTTGCTGCAGTTTTTACTCCATAAAAAGTTGGACCTACAACATAAGGATATGCTGAATTCCAATTTTCGTCAACTGTCGCAAAATAGCAATATATACCATTGGGATATTCTGGAGTAATGCAAAATCTACCATTATGATCATCTAAATAATCTGGAGTGGCAGGTGAAGTTGTGTTGTATTGATAGTCCTCTCTAAAATAACCTATTGGGTAAGTAGCATTCACAGGTGGACCAGCAGTAACTGTTTGACCAATATAATATTGATTGCGAACTGTAATGCTTCGTAAAGTAAAACTAGATTTCATTCTTGTTATTCCACCAGTTCCATCAATATTTTTAAATGCGTAAGCACCATAAATAGGAAAGCCATCATAAGCATAGCCAATAAGTGGAGAGTGTTTTGTGCTATCTATTGCATAAAGTCCATCAGCAGCATACAAATCACATACACTTGAAATTTTTTTCAAATCCAAACTAAATGCACTTGGATTTTGGTGATGATGATAATTTCCCATTGCAGGATGTGCTTTTGAACAATCAAATCCAATTCTCTCACCAACTATTGCATCTCTATTCCAAACTCCATCACCTACTCCCATTAATGGACCACCCTTTAGAGAGTTACTAGAATTTTGCCAAGAAACTCCATCACGATAATCAAACAAAGCAACACCATTTATAAATATTCCAATATTTCCTCCAGTAGTGTTCGTTGGAGTGCCAGTATTTTTTACTGGATTTAATGGAATTTTAAATATAGCATTTTGATCTGTGGCTAGTGAAGGATTCCCATCTTGAAAAGGACCAGTAATATAAGCTGGGATGCCATGAGTGCTAATATAAACAGAAGTAGCCGAATATTGCACAGTTTGCACATTAGCAAGCACATTATCTTGAATTGGGGTTGTATTTCCTTTTACATAATGGCGACCCATAATATTACTTGTATTTATTAGCCAATTAGTAATAGCAGGATTAGTTTGAGCATTCAAAAGCTCAATTCCTAAAAGGAAAGTAAAGATTAGTATTATTTTCTTCATATTGATTTTTTATTTAAGTTGGTTTTTATTTCATTTTTTGACGACAAATATAATTCATTCCTTCGGATTAATCAAAAATTAATTTTTTTTTTAATGATTAAAATAAAAAAGCTGCGCAATTTAGGGCAGCTTAAGATTCTTATATTTTGAATTTATTTATTTTAAAATTAATAATTTAATTTAACTGATATTTTTGGTGAATAAACATTAAAAGATTGACTCTGATAATGAACTCCAAAATACAAACTTAATGAGTTATAAAGTTGAACATCTATTGAATCAATTTTTATCTCTCCATACTGGTAACCACTATTCCCAGTTTTTAAAGTTATATTATTTCCTAATGAGTCAAAAACAAAAGTATTAGGAGATTCATATACCCAATCATAAGATGTTTGGTTGAAAGGGAAATTATTATAAATGTTTTGTTCAGAAATTCCACGATTTGGTTTTAATGAAATTGTCATTCTCTTTAAATATGTAGGATTAGGTAGTATATCAGGAAAATCAGCATGAAATTTAACTGTCCATTTTTCTAAAATCCCAGAACTATAAATTGGAATTACCTTAGGGTGCCCGTAAGAAGTAGTAGAATCATAAAAAGTTGAGTCTCTTATATATATTTTTGTTGGTACTTTGTTCTTTATAATTTCATAAGTAATATTAGGAATATCCCAATAACTTGTATCAAAAGGTACTTTAGAATAAAATGCATTCGTAGATAGACCTGATATTTCATTAATATTAAATTTTCCAGCTCCTACAAATTGAATGTTTTTAAATATCAATGTATCAATGTTTGTATAAAAAATAAAATTATTTTTATAAAATTTAAAATTATAGACTCCAGCTTCTATATTGTTAAATGTTATTATACCTTTATCATCAGAAAGAGCTGTTTGAATCAATTTATTTTCATTATATAACTGCCCAGTTAAACCACTTTGGTCTGCAAGTTTATTTTGATATTGATCAAACAAAACAACAGAATACGTAATCTGTCCTTTGCCTTGGTTTGAACTTGTTGGATTATTATCGCTTCCGCAAGAAGCTATAAATAAAATAGATAAAATCAGTATAACATTTTTCATAACTTCCTTATTCATAATTTAACCCAACAATTATTCTAATAACAATTTAATGTTGTTTTTGTTACACTTTTGTTTCAAATAGGTGTTGTTTTGTAAATTTTACTTCTTTATATACCCAAATTTTGGATTAAATAAAAATTCTTTATCTGTTAGAGTAAGTAAAAAGCTGATTAAGTCCACCTTTTCATTGGAAGTTAAATTAATTTTTGTTTTTAATTTTTTAGATAAAGTCTCACTTTCTTCAATTCCATTTGTATAGTGATTAATAACATCAGAAAGCCTTTTAAATCTTCCATCATGCATGTATGGGTAAGAAAACTCAATATTTCTAAGCGTAGGCACTTTAAATTTTAATGAGTCATAGGATTTTGAAGTAATTCTCATTCTACCATAATCATTATGACTTGGATCTACTTTCAAACCATTATTCTCAAATTCATAATTAGTAAATAGTGGTTCAGTATGGCAAGTGGAGCAATTAGCTTTAAATATTTTATATCCATTTGATTCTTGCTGAGTAAAATCACTTTGTTCCCTCATTACACTATCATATTTAGAATTTGAACTTATTAAAGTTAGCATAAATTGAGAAATAGCTTTTAAGGTGTGTTCACCAGTAATAATAGAATCATTAAAAGCATTATAAAATAATTTAGGATAGATTTTAGAATTTTGAAGTTTATATACTACATTAGTTATATTTTCTCCCATTTCAATTGGGTTACTAATTGGAGCTAAGGCTTGCATATCCAAGTGGTTAATTGCTCCATCCCACATAAAAGATTTATTCCAAGCAAGGTTCATCAAAGCTGGTGAATTACGTAAACCTATAGAGTCGTTTATTCCATGGCTTAAGCTATGATCTATATGAGTGAATGCACTATATTGTGAGTGACAGCTTTGGCAAGAAATAGTGCTATCCTTAGATAAGATTGGATCATAAAATAATCTGCGACCTAATTCGATTTTTTCTTTTGATAAAGGGTTTTTAGTAAAGTCATAATATGGTTTTTGCCAAGAAGTAGGATAATTGAATAAATCGTTTTCAGTATCAAAAGATAAAAATAAGATTGATGCAACAAATAATATTAATAATATAAATATTCTCATTTTATTTCAAAAGAGTTAGCGATTATTTTAGATACTTTTACAGACTCTAATGATGGGGACATAATATGATTTTTATCAGATAAATTTAAATTTGGAAGTAAATTATCCAAATTAATATTTATATTCAAGTCTTTATTATTTTTTATATTTAAAGTGATTTCTTGGATTGAATTATTTGGATATAAATATCCACCTAAGTGATATTGAAATTCATTATTTTTGTTTTGGCAAATATTACTTTTTCCTTCAAATTTGAAATTAATATATCCATTTTGCCAAGTCCAATACATACCTTTTGTTGGGTCTAAGTCACCACCCAAAGCACCTGAAACATTAGTAGCACTATCAATACCAAGATTGAATTTAATTTTATTAAATATAATATTTTTATGATAATTTAAACTAATTGATTTAGTTGATATATTTTCAAAATCAATTAAGTGGTAACTATTCGGCTCTTGAAATATTATTGAATCATCAATAGCTAATTTAATATTTGAAATATAAAATTTAATTGTTTCTATTGAAATACTATCATTTTTATTTAATAAAATATATTTATTTAATTCTAATTTGATTTTATTTAAACTTGAATCAAAATTGATTTTTGAAATTATATCTTGAGAATGTAATTTAGAAAAAAATATTAAAATACAAATACATAATTTTATATACTTATTTATCATTTCTTTCTTTGTCTCTATTTTTTTCTCTTTTTGGAGGAGGACCAAAGAGCTTTACTAATTCTTTAGTGAAATTTTCAAAAAGTGTTTTTTGATCTGGACGGCAAAGATTACGAATAGCTTGAAAGTGGGTATAATGTATATGCTCAATTTTATTTTGAATAATACTTAATTCCAAAAATAAGGAATCTTTAGTTCTTTGATCTGCATTATTACTTAAAGTATAATATAATTCAGTTTTCAATTCTCTAATTTCTTTATCAGCTTCATTTATCCCTCTTCTATGTAATTGTACCAATCTTTCATATTCTTTTATTTGAGTTTCATCGAATTTCATATTTTCAATTATTACTTTCTTTTTATCAGGTCTAGGTCCTTCGTTATCTCTAAAAAATACAAAAGCAACTAATGCAATATTAGTAATTAATAGCCCAATGGCTAAGATTGTTAATAATTTTACTTTATTCATTGTATAAAGAATTATTTAACATCAATCCAAAAGAGTTTGCTATTTGCTTTTCATCCTTTTGATGATTTTTGTGGTGTAAAATGATTGAAGTATTTAAAATTAATAGAACTAAAAAACTCAATCCTAATGATAATGTAAACTTTGAAGAGAACTTACTATAATTAGAGTTCTCAATTTGTTGCTTTATCCTAGTTAATAAAAATGGCGGTGCATCTACTTTTTGAATGTTTTCCAATAATTCTAAATTTCTATCCATTTTGTAATTATCCTATATTGATTACCTCTTCTTTGACGATAATTTTTTTATTTTCCTTCGGTAAATTTAATTTTAATGATAAATTTTGTTTTGCCCTTTGGATAAGTGACTCTATTGATTTTACACTTAAGCCCATTATTTCTGCAATTTCACTTTGTTTCTTATGTTCAATTTTACTTAAAATAAGTGCGGTCTTTTGATTGTCAGGTAATTTATTTATCAAACTAAATATATTTTCAATTGCTTCCTTATGTTCTAATTGCACTCCGGGGTGATCAAAATTAGGAATATCAAATTGTATCTCATTGGTCTCAGGATGAAGAATAGATACTAAAAAACCAAATCTCTTTTTCCTTTTTTTTGCTTTAATGTAGTCTAAAGATTTATTGATAGCAATTCGATAAATCCAAGTTGAAAGTTTTGAAAGCTCATTAAATGAATTAATTGAATTATGTATAGAAACAAAAACATCCTGAGTTATTTCTTGAGCATCTTCATAATTTTGAACATACTGAAGAGCCAAGTTGAAAACTTGGTTTTTGTGTTCTTCATATATTTGTTCAAAATTTGACATATTTAATCTTTAATTATCTTTTGTAAGTTTATCTTTTTTGTATTTTCTTCTATTATCTTAAGCAAATATACGCATTATGGTAAATATTATGTACTTTTAAATCATTAATACCTTATCAATATTTTTGTTACAAGTTATTTATTAAATGAATTGTTTCAAATACTCAATATTGATTTTTTAATTTAAAATTCAAAAATAAATATAAAATAAAATGTATTTTTTTCATAATTTCAGTTTTTAAATGGAATGAAAATGAAAAAGTTAATTTTATTAATACTATTTACTGTCTCAATAACTTCAAATTTATTTGCAGAAAAAATTGCAAATGCAGTTAGAATTAATGGAGAATCTCCTAAAATTGATGGTAGATTAGATGATGAGGCTTGGAAAAGTGCGATTATGTTTGACGATTTTAAAGTAAAGGAGCCTATAGAAGGAGCAAATCCAAGTGAAAAAATTGAATGTAAGATAATGTATGATGATAATGCTTTATATTTTTCTGCGAAAATGTTTAGAAAAGATATATCAAAAATAAGAACAAGTGCATTTAAAAGAGATAATACTTTTAATGCTGAAAAAGTAATGCTTATTTTGTATCCTTTTTTGGATAAAAGAACTTCTTTTACTTTTTTACTTTGTGCTTCTGGTTCTAAATCAGATTATATTTCTACTGGAGACAATGAATATAATAGAGATTTTACTTTTGACCCTGTTTGGGAAGGTGCAACTAATATTGATGCAGAAGGTTGGACGGCAGAGATGAGAATACCTTTTTCACAACTTCATTTTCATAATACTGATCAGCAAGTATGGGGAATGAATATAAACCAATACACTCCTTCATCAAAAGAAGATGTTTACTGGTCTATGATAGGTAAAAACGAGGCTGGTTGGGCTTCTAAATTTGGTAAGCTTATAGGTATAAATGGGATTAAGAATGGTAAAAGAATAGAATTCTTACCTTATGTAGCAAGTTCTTTAATAAGTAATCCAAATGTAGAATCAGATAATCCTTTTATTAAGAAAAATCAATTTGGCTATAATGGTGGACTTGATTTTAAAATGGGTTTAGGCTCTAATTTTACTTTAAATGCTACTATCAATCCTGATTTTGGACAAGTAGAAGCAGATCCAGCAATTGTAAATCTTACAGAATACGAAGTTGAATTTGCTGAGAAAAGACCTTTTTTTACAGAAGGTCAAAAGTTTTTTGAAGGTAATGGCAAAGCTTTGTTTTATTCAAGAAGGATTGGTGGTCCACCAAAAGGAAGTTTATCGGGTGACTATGTAAAAGTACCACAAAATACTAGAATTCTTGGTGCTTTGAAACTAAATGGAAGAACTGAAGGAGGTTTTTCGTTTGGAGCAATATCAGCTATTACAAATAAAGAATATGGTCAAAGTTATAGTAAATACTTGGGTAGTTCTTATGAAGTACAAATTGAACCACTAACTTACTTTAATGTAATAAGAGCAGAACAAGATTTGAATGCTAATTCATCTTTTGTGGGAATAAAACTTACAGGAG
>JAPLFM010000064.1 GCA_026390675.1 Candidatus Kapaibacterium sp.
ATAATAAATGGCAGTGTTAACAAAGTATTTATTGCCGAAATAAAGTCTAAATATGACAAAAAAGCTTTAAAGCAATTAACTAAAATAATGAATAAATTTAACTCTTTTTATCCAGAATATAAACATAAAATGAAATTTGGTGTGATTGCTGTGCCTTTTTTGAAAGAAGAACAAATTAAAGAAATATCAAGTGCAGGTTTTTATACAGCAGTTTTTAAAAATGATATGCTCATACTTCAAACTCCCAAAAATTTCAAAGCAAAAGCTTTTTAATTACCATTGATTTCAAAGAACTTAACAAATATTAAATCTTATAAACTTGCTTAGGAGCATTACCACTCTGATAGTTTTGGTTTCATATTTTCATTTCAGTTTTTGCAGTAAATTACGAAAGTAATTTGTCTTCCGCAATCTAATATATTTTTATTATTCTAAAACTCACAAACTTGCTAAGGAGCATTAACCATTTTTTACCACTTTCAATTTTAACCTATATTTAAAGGTGGTATTGGAATTGTTAGTTCTAAATAAGTATGATAAATATCTGCAAATATACCAATTAATAATATTAAAGTTTGAATTGAAATTAACATTACATATAATAAGTTTGAATTTTCAGAAAATTTATTTTTAAAATACAAATAAATTGAGAAGCAATTAAAAAATAAAGTATTAAAAAAAGCATAAATGCAATAATAAAATATTTTAAGATTTAATGAACCTGCAGTATTAATTACAAAATCATCTATAAAAGTATAAATTAAAATAAGAGCCATACACGTTAAATTTAATTTTATTAACACTTTAAGTATTTGTTCACTATTAAGGTTTTTTAGGTTCATTGTTCTTTTTTGTGGTTATTGAGGTTTTTAAATCATCTAAAAAAGACATTGGTTTATTATGTAAATCATGTTTCCAACCAAAATATCCAAAATTCTTAGCACCAACAAAAGTTCGTGAACCTAATCCAATTTCACCTGTACCTCTTTGTGAGCCATCAAATTCTATATCAATTTTTAAATCAACACTTCCAAAGTTATTATAAAATGGGTTTAAGTTTATGTCAAATTTTAAATTAACGCTGGGAATTAAATTCAAATTCGGAGCACCACCTATTGTTTGAACAATATCAAAATAATTATATAAATTGACATGGTTTGTTGGTGAATTTTCTTTTAATTGATTTTCAGAAGTTACAGGTGTGTTTATTGTAACTAAATTTAGAACTTTATCGTTAGTTTTATTTTGCTCATTTGTGGCTAAAATTGCTCCATTTCCACCGTGACTATGCCCTACAATATTTAAAGGTTGATTTTTATCTCTATTTGCTTTAATAAATTTGACAAACTCTTTAGCAGCTTGTTCCCTACTTTCTTGAGTATTATTTCCATTCCATTTAAATTCAAAATGTGAAGTATTTCCAAGTGTATTTTGAATTGTTTTAATCGAAGATTGTTCAAATGTACTAGGATCTGACCAAGTTCCATGGAAAAAGAAAGCTTCCAGTCCATCCAAATCAATTGCTTGAATCGGTGTATTACTTGCATACTGATAAGGAGTAAGCATTGGATAACCTGAAGTTAATGGGTCAACACTTGGAAATCGAGCTATTCTTGTGTCATATGCTCGCATTCCATAATCTTGCCAATTTCCTTCAGCATTAATTTCCTTATCCATTTCTTTACCATTATACCCATACCTACTACTTCCACTATTGAAACTTCTATCTGAAATTAACATACCATAAGGGTAGTAGTCATTCGTTGCTTTCTCATCTACAAAGAAAGGTGCTACTCCACGAGTAGAAGTTGCATCATTTGCAGGTATTTTGTAATCTCCTATTGTGGTTCTTACATTTCCTAAATGATCTTTTAGTTCATATTGCTTTTTGTCAATAGTTCTATAAAAATTCTTTGCAATAACATCATTACTGATATTCTCTAAATAATATAAAGTACTTTCTGGTTTGCGAGTTACAAATCTACCTTGCTGTTCATTTCCGTATATGTGCCATCGTATGTTGCATTTTTAAACTTTTTAAATGCTAATTTTAAATTTTCAAATATTTATTTTTGTATAGATTGAAGTAGGGAAAAGGATAAAGAACGTATGTGCCATTGGTTTTTATACCTTTCTGAATGGTGTTCCCCTTTTCCCAGCTTTAAAACTTGAACAGTTCATTAGGCATAAAGCCTGTATCACGATGATATGTTACAAAGCTAAACTTCAACCATTTTTTATGTTTTGTCATTTATGTTTTGTCATTAATATAGAGGATTATCTATGAAAAATATTATAGGAATTGATATTTCTAAAGAATATTTCGATGCTTTTATGAATAATAATGTAATTCGTTTTAAAAATGATTTAAACGGTTTTACAAAATTTATTAAATCAATACCACTTGAAAGCCATTGCATAATGGAATCAACAAGCACGTATTGCTATAAATTAGCTTATTTTATATTGAATTCTGGTTCAATTGTTTATATTATTAACCCTTTGAGAATTAAACATTTTACAAGGATGAATCTATCAAAATGCAAAACAGATAAACAAGATGCCATCAATATTACAAAATATGCTGAAAAGATGTTTGATGAATTAACTCCATTCATTCCTGCTTCTAAAAACTTAGAAGAATGTAAGCAAATTTACAATTCTATTGATCAATTTGATAAGCATAGAATTGCATTAATTAATCAGTTAGAATCAATTGAAAATCACAATTTTCAAAATAAAATATTAGTTAAAACTTTAAAAAACTCAATTAAGAATCTAGAAAAAGAAATTGAAAAATTAGAAAAATTAGCAGAAGATTTAATAAAAGTAGAACATTCTAAGATGTTAGAAGATATTAGTAGTATCAAAGGAATTGGCACAAAAACAGCAGCATTAATCATTGCGAAAACAAATGGTTTTTCAAATTTTGAAGATTCCAAAAAAGTTTCATCATTCTTTGGATGTTGTCCGAGAGTTCATGAATCAGGTAGTAGTGTCAAATCTAAAGGGATGATAAGTAAAATTGGTCACTCAGACATAAGAACAAGGCTATACATGTGCTCACTATCAGCAATAAAACACAACAAAAGATGTAAAGATTTATATATAAGATTAATATCAAAAGGTAAAGCAAAAAAAGTAGCAATGCTTGCAGTAGCTAATAAGCTAATATCACAGATATTCGCAATTGCAAAAAGTGGAGAAAAGTATATTGATTGTTATGAAAAAACTCTTGCATATTAACACAGTTCATTCTGAGAGTTTGGGCATTTTTGTAATGTCTGAGATATAAGAGTTATGCTTTGTCAATATAATAATTTATTTGGTTTTTCGTATATTTGTAAAATCAATTTAATTAAATGCAAATAACTATGAAAGAAGAAAAATTGACATACCAAGAAATATTGAATTTGTTCAAAGCAACAAGTTTACAAATGAAAGAAACTGAAAAACAAATGGCTGAAACTGATAAACAAATAAAAGAAGCACAGGCTAAAACTGACAAACAAATAAATGAAGTTAGTAAGCAAATTGCTGAACATGGTATTCAAATTGGAGGCATTTCAAACAAGTTTGGTACCTTTACTGAAGGTCTAGTTTATCCTTCCATTGAACGAGAACTTTACGAAAAGTTTAAAGTTACGCATGTATCTCAAAGAGCAAGGAACAAATCAAAAAAAGTTGAAATTGATATTTTAGGTTACTCAAATGGTTCTAAAAATGAAGCTTATGTTGTTGAAGTTAAGAGTCATTTAAGGGAAGAAGCATTAGATCAAATATTAAAAATTCTAGAACATTTTAAAGAAAACTTTCCTGAACATAAAGACAAAAAAGTCTATGGAATGATTGCTTCAATAGATACTAATGACGAAGTATTAGCAAAAATTGAAAAAGCTGGTATTTACTATGCAAATGTTGCAAATAATATCTTTGAACTAAAATCATCTAAAAAATTCAAACCAAGAGTGTTTTAGTAATTGATTTCAATGAACTTATCATTTCAATAACTTTTAAACTCACCTAGGAGCATTACCTGCCTTGCTGTTAATTTCAGTATATGTGCCACACAGAGAGTTTAGCTTTCATATTAGTTACTCCCTGTCACATACTGAAATCACTTCCAATAAATTATTAATAAATTATACCTTTCATTAATTTTGCTTTCAAAGTTCCCTAGGAACGACCTGTTTGTAGAAAAACAACACACATTGAACTCCTCTTAAATTCTAAATCATTAATATTTTAGATTACACAAAATATACACATTATTTAATCACAGAAGTTAATCATATTAATCAAAAGAATCATAGTTCAGACATGATACATTTTAGATTACACAAATTCAACATATTAATTAATCACTGAAGTTAATCATATTAATCATTAAAAATCATAGTTCAGACATTTTACATTTTAGATTACACAAATTCCAATTATTAATTAATCACTGAAGTTAATCATAATTCATAATTCATAATTACTTTGCAAACCGTTTGCAAATCCTTTTAAAATGGATTCCATTACATAAATTCCTTTTTCCATATTTTCGCCTAAAATTTTACAACTTTAAATTAGGAAAAAATATGGAAACATCATTCCAAAATCGAATTACTGAAAAACAATCCTACGAAACAGACATACAATATAAATTGTTTGTTCAATTCGTACTTTCCGGTTCAATTAAACAAGTGTTAAGTTCAAACTTTTGTAAAGTAAGTGAAAAACAATTGCTTTACCTTGCCAAACAAAATCATTGGAAAGAACGAAATAAACTTGCTCAAAAAGATACAATTTTATTCATTATAGAATCTAATTTGGAAAATTTGTTAAGAATAAACACTAAAGACTTCGAAAATGCTATAGCTTGTTCAGAAAAAATGTCAAATATGATGGAAGCTGTAATCGAATATCTTCCATCAAATATGGCTGGAATTTCGCATACAGTTTCTAAAGAACCAATGAAAATTTTAAGATATGTAAATAGAGTAAATCAATTCATAAGATCTTATTACTCCATCAAAAAAACATTAAATTCAGTAATTGAAAGTTATGGAGTAAACCTAAAAGATTTAGATCCAATAATTGATTCTATTAATTTTGGTGAAAAATATGATAACATTGAAAATGAATTTACTGAAGCTGAAAAATCAACTTTCA
>JAPLFM010000213.1 GCA_026390675.1 Candidatus Kapaibacterium sp.
ATAGAACAAATATTAAAAATTTGATTAAAGCAGAAGAGTATATACAAAATATAATTAATTCTTCAAAACCAATTGAAGAAAATATAACAAATAAGAAAAAAGTTTTACTTACTATGTATGGTTGGAATGAAAGTGGTGGTGGAACAACTTTTCCAAAATCTTTAGCTTTAGAATTAGTAAAAAAAGGATATGATGTATATGTATTTTACGCTGTTGCACAGCATAATGAAGTTAATACACCATATTTTTTAGAACAAACTAATTATCAAGGGGTTAATTTATATGGTGTTTACAATCGAGCAACAAATTTTCTTGATTTAGAAAACCCAGAAAGAGAAATAGAAGATCCTAGAATTATTGAGTTGTTTGAAGATTTAATCATTAAAATAAGTCCAGATATAGTTCACTACAATAATTTTCTAGGTTTGTCTTTCGCCATAAGTGAAATTGTTAAAAAATACAAAATACCCTCAATTTACACTCCACATAATTACCATTTAATTGATCCAAAATTATATATGATTAAGGATAATTATCAAAAATGGAATGGAATTGATTTTGAACTAAACTCAGAATTAATAAAACAAAGACCTGATTTAAAGGAACAATATCAGTTAAGAAAAAACAAAGCTTTAAAACTCATAAATAATAACATTGATTTAACAATTGCTGTCTCTACTAGACAAAAAGAAATCTTATGTGAATTTGGTGCTAATCCAGACAAAATTGTTGTTGTAAATCAAATACCACAGTTATTAAGTTATGAATCATTAGACAAAAATTTACATTCACCAATTAGATTTGGTTTTCTTGGTGGGGTAATGCCTCATAAAGGTGTACATATTATATTGCTTGCTGCACAATATTTAGAAGAAAATGAAGCTGAAATTCATATTTACGGTTTTATAACAAATAGTTATCAAGAAATATTAAAATCAATTGAAACAAAATGCAAAGTAGTTTATCATGGTATGTACAAAAATGAAGATCTTAATGATATAGCTGATCAACTAGATATTATTGTTATTCCTAGTATTTGGGAAGAATGTGGTCCATTAGTCGCACCTGAAAGTTTGAATTTTAGATTGCCAATTATTGGAGCTAAAATTGGTGGAATAACAGATTTTGTAAAAGATGATTTTAATGGCTTACTTTATACTTATAATTCACCAATTGATTTATATGTAAAAATGAAGAAAGTAATTAAAAATAAGGAATTAATTCAAAAGTGGAAAAATAATTGCAAATTATCTTACAACTATAATGATTATGTAGAACATATTTCATATATTTATGATAGTTTGATAGCTAATGATATAAAATCATTTTCAAATTATGAATTAAAATTTCTTGAAGGGAAGAAGTTATCACGAATTGAGTATGTTTTAGATCAAAAAAATGAATTAAAATTAGAAAAAATTAATAGTGAGTTTAGTATGGTTAATGAAATTAATAGATCAAAACTTGAAAAAGATTTACCTTATGGTTTTGCTAATTCTGATGCAATTGGTAAATTGCCTGATGTTTTACCAAAACCATTAAAGTTAAATTTAGGATGTGGTAAGGATTTTAAAGAAGGTTTTTTGAATTTTGATTTATATAGTAATAATCCAAATGTTATTTCTATGGATATTAGAAATTTAACTTTACCATCTAATTCAGCTGATTATATTTTAGCAAGCGATATTTTAGAACATTTTTCACATAGAGAAGTTGATAATGTTTTAAAGGAATGGTCAAGAGTTTTAAAACCAGGTGGTACCTTAGAAATCAGATGCCCTTCATTGAAATTACAATTACAGGCTTACATGAGAGGTTATTGGAATGCTGATTTAGCTTCATATATGATTTTTGGAGGTCAAACAAACCCAGGAGATTATCATTGTGTGGCTTTTGATGAACATTCAATAGGGTTACATTTGTCTTTAGCTGGATTAGAAGTGTTTGATTATAAAGAATTTGATTTTCCACAAGAACATGGTTATATAAATCTAAACATGACAGTTTTTTCAAGAAAACTAGCTTTAGAAGAAATTGATACAGATTCAATTAAAAATTCTCAAACCAAACAAGAACCTTCAGATTCAAACATTTATGGCGGTGGTAGTGAATTTGATTTTAACGAAATAGATCAAATTGAACAAGATTTTGAAATTAATATTCCAAAATATGAAATAAAATGGACTCCTAATAAAAATTATAATCCACAAATAAATATAGTTTGGGAAGGTAGTCAATTTGTCTTTCATTCTTTAGCATTAGTAAATAGAGAACATTGTTCTAATATAATTGAAAGCGGACAAGCAAACTTGACAATTGTCCCTTACGAAAATGATCAATTTGAAGCTGCTGGGAATCCAAAATATGAAGCTTTGCATTCAAATGACATTAGAAACAAAGAAGAAACACCACAGGATGTTGCACAAAAGCCTTATGTTTGGATAAGACATCAATGGCCTCCAAAAGATGAAGCTCCAATGGGTGCAAAATGGATAATAATGCAACCCTGGGAATTTACTGAATTAAGAAAAGATTTTGTGGAAATATTTAATGAAGCAGATGAAATTTGGACACCTTCAAATTTTTGTAGAAATGTTTTTGTAGATTCAGGAGTTGAATTTGATAAAGTACAAGTAATTCCAAATGGAGTGGATCCAAATTTATTTACTCCGGATGGAGATGAATATCCCCTAAAAACTAAAAAGAAGTTAAAGTTTTTATTTGTTGGAGGAACAATAGCAAGAAAAGGTATAGATATTTTGCTATCAGCATATCTTAACGCTTTCACCTCTCAAGATAATGTATGTTTAGTTATTAAAGACTTAGGTGGGGAATCATTTTATAGAGGTCAAACAGCTCAACAAATGATTATACAAGCACAAAAAACTGAAAATGCTCCTGAAATTGAATACATTGATGAAAAACTTACTGAACAGGATATAGCTAATTTATATAGATCTTGCGATTTGTTTATAAGCTCTTATAGAGGTGAGGGATTTTCATTACCAACATTGGAAGCTATGGCAAGTGGATTACCAGTTGTTGTAACAAGAGGTGGAGCTACTGATGATTATGTTGATGAATCGATTGGATGGCAAATCCCATCTGAAATGACACCAATTGGGTCTAATATTGATGGAAAAGAACTTACAGGAGAAGCTTATTTCTTAGAACCAAATGAAGAAAGTTTGACTCAAATCTTAAGGGATATTTATAATAATCCAACTATTCTAATGCCTA
>JAPLFM010000089.1 GCA_026390675.1 Candidatus Kapaibacterium sp.
AAAAAGGAATTGATATTATTCAAAAAACAATTTCAAACTACATTGAATTTAATAGAGTTAGGCTTGTTCTTTTAGGTTCTGGAGATAAACATTATACTGATTTTTTCTATTATTTAAGAGATAAATTTCCTAATAAAGTAATAATTCAAATTGGGTACAATACAAGTTTTTCTCACAAAATATTTGCAAGTTCAGATTTTATGCTTATTCCATCTAGGTTTGAGCCTTGTGGCTTAACCCAAATGTATGCTCTTAAATATGGTACTATTCCAATAGTTAGACATACTGGTGGATTAGCAGATACTGTATTCGAATATTTACCTGATCATTCAACTGGCAATGGGTTAGTTTTTAATAATTATAGCTCTGACGATTTTGAATTTGCCTTAAATAGAGCACTTTCAATTTATAATCACCAGCCTCATTGGAGCAAAATAAGACTAAATGCAATGAACTCAAATTATTCTTCATACAAATCCGCTGAAAATTACATTCAAATTTTTCAATGGGCTTTAGAAAAGCTATAAATTTTATGAGAATTTTTAATTGTTAAAAAAGTTTAGTAACCCAATATTTTTAAATTTAATTGCAATACATTTAGTATTCATTTTTATTTTTGCTTTAGAAAGAATATTAATTATTTTTTCCAATCCTTCTTTATATTCAGATATTCCTAATTACATTTTATTCCTATCATTTATCAATGGGTTTAGATTTGATACAGCTGTAACCTTTTATTCTTTATCAATTTGGTATTTAGTAAATTTTACTTTGTTTTTTATTAATAGAATAAAATTAGCTTATAAATTTAATTTATCATATCTAACATTTATTGCATTTACTTACTTTTTTTTGGCTTTATCAGAAGTAAATTACTATAGTTATTTTAAAGTAAGATTAAACTCATATTTTGTTCTTTGGGAGGGAAGTCCTCTTTTTGTCTTGAATATGATTTGGAGTATGTATCCAGTAATTAAAATATTAGTTTTTTTGACTTTATGTACTTATGGTTTTTATAAATACTTCGAATTTATACAATTTCGATTTTTAATTGTTAGAGAATATAAAACCAAATTATCAAATAAGTTGATACTATTTTTGTTTCTAACACCACTTTTTTTTCTTGGTATAAGAGGAAGTTATTCCAAATTAAGGCCTTTAGTTTGGGGACATTCAGCTTTTTCAAGTTACCATGAAGCTAATGATTTGGCTTTGAACGGCATTTTTACTTTAGTTAATGATATTATCTATTTCAAAAATGATGCAAAAGATTTAGATAAAATGACTGGTATTTCTGATAAAGAAAAAGCATACCAAGTTACTCAAAACTTAATTAAAGATTCATCAAGTAAATTCATCAGATTTCCGTTTAGACAATATGATTTCCCAGATTCTATTACTAAAAAATACAATGTAGTTGTAATTCTTATGGAAAGTATGGGAGAAGCAAATATTGAAGAATGTGAAAATAAAATTTCTCGTAAACTTTTCATTTCAGATTTAAAAGAAAAAAGTATATACTTCAAAAATCATTATGGAAATGGGTTCCATACATATATGGGACTATTTTCAAGTATGTTTGGACTTCCTAGTACTTATGGTGAAAACCAAATGCAACGAAGAGAAACACAACAGAAGTTTATTGGCTTGCCATCAGTCTTGCGAGAAAATGGTTATAAAACAATTTTTGGAGTGCCTCATGATGCGACTTTTGATAATATGGGACCATTCATGCATGAAAATGGAGTAGATGAAGTTGTTGATAGATTTAATTTCAGATTAGACCAAGTAATTTCTCCAATGGGTGTCCCAGACCATTTGTTATTTGAAAAAATGAATGATAGAATGAAAGATTTACAAGAACCATTCTTGAGTGTTATGCTTTCTTCAAGTAATCATGGTCCTTGGGTAATTCCTAAAGTAGATGGTAAAAAATTTAATAACACCTTAGAATATTCTGATTGGGCATTGGAACATTATTTCTCACTTGCTCAAAAAGAAAAGTATTTTGAAAATACTATCTTTGTAATTTCGGGAGATCATGGAATTGGTATAAATCCAATTTATGAATTAGATTTATCTTCAACTCATATACCTCTTTTGTTTTACAATCCTAAATTAATAAAGCCTAAAAAAATTGACAATATTACTTCACATATTGATTTACCAAATTCAATATTATCCTTTCTAAAAATCGATTTTACTACATCAAATTTTGGTCGTAATATTTTTGATTTTGAAAATAATGGTAATGGAATTGCATTGATGCAAGAAGGAAAAAATCTAGGGTTGGTATATAATGATTGGTATTTATTAGATAATTTAAAAGGTGACCCATATTTGTATAAATACAGGTCTAATAATCCAAGAGCTGACTTGAGTAAAAAGTTCCCTGATACTTTAAAATTATTGCAAGAATATGCTCGGTCATATTATTTTGCTGGAAACGATTTGATTTTTAACAAAAAACTTGCAAAGAGTAATTTAGTTAAAATTCTAAAACAGTAACTCCTGCACCACCTTCAGAGATTTCACCATCTCTAAAAGAAGAAACACTGTGATTATATTTTAAAAAATCTTGAATTGCTATTCTTAAAGCACCAGTTCCTTTTCCATGAATAATTGTTGCAAATGGCATATTACCTAAAACAGCCTCATTTACAAACACATCAATTGTTTTAATTGCTTCATCTGCTCTCATTCCTCTGACATCTATTCTTGCTGCAGCATCAAATCTAATATGTTCAGCTTGTTGAGACATAGGATATTTCTTTTCTTTTGGAGTTTCAGCAAGTTTTAATTTTTTAATCTTGATTTTAAATTTCAATCCATTAAATTCAACTGTAGCAGTTTTATTATCTTTATCTATTTCAAGTATCATTCCTGTTGATATTCCATCTTCCATAGAAACATAATCACCAATTTCTAAGTTATCTTTTGTTAATACCTCAGATTTTGGTAATGATTTTTCAATTTTTTCAACTTGTTTAGCTAAATGATTCTTTTCAACATCAAATTCTTTTTTAATTTCTCCTGCAGATTTAATTCCTTCTTTAACTTCTCTAATTGTATTTTCAATTAATTTATTGGCATTTTGAAGAATATTATGAGCATCTCTTTGA
>JAPLFM010000060.1 GCA_026390675.1 Candidatus Kapaibacterium sp.
CAAAGTCTATTAATACTGGTAATGGAATTTCTAATTTTGCAGAGAAATTAGAAAAATCAGCTTTAGTTATGCAGATGATTCATGCTTATAGAGTAAGAGGTCATTTGCTTGCAAGTATCAATCCATTAGGTCTTGATGGATATTCATATCCTGAATTGGATCCAGCTTATTATGGATTGAATATTTGGGATTTGGAAAGAGAATTCCCTTCAGACTCAACATGGGGTGCAGACTCAATGCAACTCCGTTCGATAATTGAAATTCTAAGAGAATCATATTGTGGTTCTATTGGTATTGAATATATGAGTATAGCTGATATAGCTAAAAAAGATTGGATTAAAAAGAAAATATAAATCACAAGAAGTAGACCTAAGTTTACAATTGAAGAGAAAACTCATATTCTGAAAAAATTAATTGAAGCAGATATGTTTGAAAATTATGTACACACGAAATTCGTAGGACATAAAAGATTTTCATTAGAAGGTAGTGAATCTATAATTGTTTTTCTAGATAGAATGTTTCAAGATGCTGCTGATGCAAATATGGATACATTAGTATTAGGAATGGCTCATAGAGGAAGGTTGAATGTATTAGTTAACTGTGTTGGGAAAAAATTAGAATATATATTTAATGAGTTTGATGGTAATTTGGATCCAGATGCACAAGGTTCTGGAGATGTGAA
The DNA here is from genome assembly GCA_026390675.1 of Candidatus Kapaibacterium sp. Classification (GTDB taxonomy): domain Bacteria; phylum Bacteroidota; class Ignavibacteria; order Kapaibacteriales; family UBA2268; genus JAPLFM01. The sequence goes on from JAPLFM010000060.1 coordinate 683, forward strand.
ATACCATTTGGGTGAAATAGGTGAGTATGTTTCATTGAAAAACAACAAAGTAACAGTAAGGCTTGCTCCCAATCCTTCTCATTTAGAAATTGTGAACCCAGTAATAATGGGTATGTCAAGAGCAATAAGTAATACAACAGGCGATAATAATTATACTAAAACAATGCCTGTATTGATCCACGGCGATGCTGCATTTGCAGGACAAGGAATTGCACAAGAAACATTGAATTTTATGAATCTTGATGGATATAAAAATGGTGGAACAATTCACGTTGTGATTAATAATCAAATTGGATTTACTACTTCACCTGAATTTTCTCGTTCATCTACATATTGTACTGATGTTGCAAAGATGATGCAAGTCCCAATTCTTCATGTTAATGGTAATGATCCTGAAGCTGTTGCATTAGCTGCTTCTTTTGCGATTGAATACAGAAATAAATTTGGCAATGATGTTATTATTGATTTGATATCTTATAGGAAGTATGGTCATAATGAGGGTGATGAGCCGAGCTATACTCAACCATTATTATATAAAAAAATCAAATCAATGACACCTGTGAGAGAACTATATGAAAATGAATTAGTCAACACTAAACAAATTACTGCTGAAGCTGCCAAAGAGCTTCACCTTGAATATTCAAAAGTTTTAAATGCAGCATTTGATGCTCGTACACAAGTACCAAAAAGTATTGGTTACGGATTAGTTCAAGATAAAAAAGCGATTTCAAATGTTGTTACAAGTATTACTAAAGAAAATGTTGAATTGATAATAAATTCAATTACTCATATAACAGATGGATTTCAAGCAAATCCTAAAGTTGTTGGTGGTTTGAAAAAACGTTTGGAAATGCTAACTTCTACTTTGCCAACTATTGATTGGGCGACTGGAGAAGCATTGGCTTTTGGTGGGTTACTTCTTGAAAATCATTCAATTAGACTTTCTGGAGAAGATAGCAGAAGGGGTACTTTTAGCCATAGACATGGAGTTTTAATAGATTTTATTTCTGAATCTACTTATACACCTTTAAATAATTTAAAAAGTAATCAAGCAAAAATAAATATTTATGATAGCCCTTTATCTGAGCTAGGAGTTTTAGGATTCGATTATGGTTATTCTGTAATAGTTCCAGATGGTTTAACTTTGTGGGAAGCTCAATTTGGTGACTTTGCAAACATGGCTCAACCAATTATAGACCAATTTGTTGCTTGTGGAGAAATTAAATGGGGACAAAAATCAAATTTAGTTTTGTTACTTCCTCATGGTCAGGAAGGGCAAGGTCCTGAACATTCAAGTGCTAGATTGGAAAGATATTTGCAATTATGCGCAGAAAATAATATGATAGTAGCAAACTTTACTACTCCAGCAAATTATTTTCATGCATTACGCAGACAAGTATTATCTAATGATTTAATGCCATTAATAGTAATGTCTCCAAAATCTACTTTGAGACATGCTTTAGCAGTTTCAAGTATAGAAGATTTTACTTCAAAAGAGTTTCAACATATTATTGGTGAGATAGATAATATTAATCCAGTAAATGTAAATAGAATACTTATTTCAACAGGTAAAGTTTATTACGATTTGTTGCAAGCACGTAGAAATGAAAAAATTGAAAATGTAGCGATGCTTAGAATAGAACAATTGTATCCTTTGCACAATGATCAACTTTCAGCTTTGATTGCTAGTTATCCAAATGCAAAAGAAATTGTTTGGGTTCAAGAAGAACCTAAAAATCAAGGTGCTTGGAATTATATTCTTCCTGAATTGCAAGAACTATCAAATGGCAAACATAAAATATATTATTCTGGTAGAAAAGCGATGGCTGCTACTGCAACTGGCTCTGCGAAAATACATACTATAGAGCAAGAAGCATTAGTAATTCAAGCTTTGAAAGGTACTTTTTAATTTTCAATTTAAATTTACAATATCTAAGCCTACTCAAACGAAGTAGGCTTTTTTGTAATATCTGAAACTAAGTATAATTATAATCGTATTAAAGTTAAATTCATTAATTATAATTTTAAAAGGAGTGTTTATGAAAAAAACTTTATACCGTTCAAGAGAAAATAAAGTATTTGGTGGTGTAGCTGGTGGTATAGCTGAATATTTTGATGTTGACCCTGTATTAATTAGAATAGCTTGGGTAATCGGAATATTTACTTTTGGATTAGGCTTTTTAGCTTATATTATCTTAATGTTTATTATGCCCAAAAAACCTTATGAAGTAATAACAAATGAAGATGGTACATTAAGTTCATTTTCAGACTCAGATTTGAAACCAAATAGAAAACAAAACAAATTAACTTTTGGAATAATTTTAATAGTTATTGGAGTATTGTTTTTTATTAATAATATGATTCCTCAGCTTCCTTTTCATTTGCTTTGGCCTGTTGCTTTAATAGTTATAGGAGCAATGATTATATTTAAGAGTTTTATGAATGGCAGTAATTATGAGGTAAATAATGAAAACTAGTAGCCTATTTTGGGGTGTTTTCTTGATTTCTTTGGGTATTTATTATACTTTTACTAATTTTTATGCATTTAGTTTTGATTTGTCATTCATAGTTCAGCTATGGCCATTATTACTTGTTTTTTGGGGTTTTAGGTTCTTAAATATTCCTAAAGAAATTAAGTATTTAGTTGCTTTTTTAAAAGGAATACTTATAGCATTATTATTTATTCACTTATTTAGTTTTAATTGGCTTACAGGTCACTTTAATCATTTCAGTAATATGCATTCTATTAATTTTTCAACTAATGATTCTGATGATGATGAAGAGAATTGCGACTCAACTAATAACAATATATCTAGTAATATTTATGATAGTTTAAAAGTAAATTTTCTTTCCAAAGTACAATTTGCAGAACTTAATTTTTCAGGTGGTGCAGGTAAATTTTATATTAGAGATACAACCAACCAACTAATCGAAGTAAAAGGTGCAAGTACATTTAATGAAAACAACTTAAGTTATTCTTTTAATTCTGATACATCTAAAATTAAAATTGATTATAATACTTCAGATGGAAATAATATGTTAAGAAAGAGAAAACAAGAATCATCTATTTCTTTAAATACAAATCCAATTTGGGATATAGATATTGAATCTGGAGCAGGTAAATTTGACTTTGATTTAAGTAATTATAAAGTTAGAAAAGTTAATATTGAAACAGGTGCTTCTAATTCTATTTATAAGTTTGGTTCTAAATTAGAACAAATTAACATTACTCTAAGCTCAGGAATGGCGAATATGGTATTAAAAATACCTAAAGAGAGTGGATGCTATGTAAGTACAGAAAGTGTATTATCTAATAGGAATTTTACAAATTTCAAAAAAGAAGGTGATAATTTCAGATCTTTAAATTTTGATAATTCAAAAAATAAGATATATATAAATATGGAAGGTGCTTTATCAAATTATAAAATAGTTTGGTATTAAATCAAATTGCAAAATATATTTAAAAGCATTTCAATTTTTATGAAATGCTTTTTTTGTTTATAATAATTAAGCACTATAAGAGTTAATAAAAATACGAAGATACGAAATAAGATAATCATATTTTAGATTA
>JAPLFM010000197.1:0-20422 GCA_026390675.1 Candidatus Kapaibacterium sp.
ATAAGCTCAGGAGTAGTTTTGGCTTTGTAAGGTCCAGTTTGGGCAGTTTTGTTTGGTGTGTTATCTGCAAATAATAGAGAGCAGATAAATATCATTATTGAAAGTAAGATTGTTTTATTCATATTAAAACCTTGTTTGTACATTTTAATAAAAAGCAAAATACAATTTTATTTTTAAATTATGGGTAAGAAGTTTTGAAGGGGTTTGTGAAATTCATACGATGACTTGGAGTCACAGGCGATTGCCTGATCGGATGAATCGGTGTGGGAGACGCATAATCATACGTCTCTATGAATGTAATTGCTGGATTCTGTATCAAGTAGGGATTATGGAATGAATTTTACACAAACAAGTTAGGTAATTATGAATTATGAATTATGAATTATGAATTTAAAGCTATTCTGTAACGAATAGCTTTTTTTTGTCTATTTTGATTTCAAAAATAGTAATTTTGCATATATTTTTATTATAAAACAATTAATATTTTATGAAATACATTTTAATACTGATCTTATGCCCTATATTAGCATTTAGTGCTAACATCAACACTCCTACTAATCAGGAAATCCTTAAAAATGAGATAATTGCAAAGTTCAAATCTCAACTAATAACTCTTACTGACAAAACAAACTTAGATTATATTACTCAGAAATGTATTCCAAATTTGTTAAATACTTGGGATGGGTCATTTGACGAATTGAAGACTTTTGTTTTGGAAAATCTTACTCTTAATCCTGAAAGTAGAAAGGAATTACTTCTTTCATTTTCTAAAAATTATGAAATATTAAGTGGTCATTTGAATGATATAAATCTTGGTATTAAACAAAAAACTCAATTAGACTTGGGTGAACTTACCAAACTTGATGAAATGTTTAGTGAGTTTGATCCATATTCACATTTACAAAATGATTTGTATTCAAATAAAATTGCTTATTTGATTGCACTTAATTTTCCAAATTTTACTTTAAAAGAAAAAACTAGATTTGGCAAAGATTGGACATCACTCGAATGGGCTTATGCAAGACTTGGCGATATGTTTACTGGTAGAATCCCTTCAGAAATTAATGCAAATGTATCCAAAGCACAATCTATGGCTGATAACTACATTGCTCAATATTATATATTTATGGGCAATCTTATTGATGATAAAGGTAATACTTCCTTCCCTAAAGATATGAAATTAATTAGTCACTGGAATTTGAGAGATGAATTAAAATCTAATTATGGTACTACTGATGGACTAATCAAACAAAAGAAAGTTTATACTGTTATGAAACATATTATTGCTCAAGATATACCAAAAGAAGTAATTAATAATCCAAATATGAAATGGAATCCCGATAATAACAAAGTATTTTCAGAAGCTGGCGAGGTTAAAACTTCTTCCGAACCAAATACTAGATATTGGCATTTACTTAATAATTACAAAGCATTGAGAGAAGTTGATAAGCTTTCAAATGAAATGGGTACTTATATAGATAGAAAATTTAATGGTGAATATGAAATCCCTCAAAAAGATATTGAAGATTTATTTGTTAGTTTTGTTAGTTCACCTATTGTTAAAGAAGTTGCAACATTAATCAAACAAAGATTAGGTAGGGATTTAGAGCCATTTGATATTTGGTATGATGGATTTAAAGCTCGTAGTGCAATAAGTGAAGAAGATCTGTCAAATATGACACGAAGTAAATACAAATCACCTGATGATTTTAAAAAAGAGTTACCAACAATATTAACTAAATTAGGATTCAGTCAAGAAAAAGCAGATTTTATTTCTTCAAAAGTTGATGTAGATCCTTCTCGTGGTGCAGGACATGCAGCCCCATCTGATATGAAATCATCAAATTCACATTTGAGAACTAGAGTAGGCAAAAATGGAATGGATTACAAAGGATATAATATTGCTGTTCACGAATTTGGACATAATGTAGAACAAACTATTTCACTACACGATGTTGATTATTATATGATGCGATCAGTTCCAAATAATGCATTTACAGAAGCAATTGCTTTTGTTTTCCAACAAAGAGATTTGGACTTATTAGGTATCAAAAACGAAGATAAAAACAGAAAAAATCTTTATGCATTAGATAATTTTTGGAATACTTATGAAATAATGGGCGTATCTTTAGTTGATATGAGAGTTTGGAAATGGCTTTATGAAAATCCTGAAGCTACTCCAGAAACATTGAATAAAGCTGTAAATCAAATTGCTAAGGATGTTTGGAATGAATTTTATGCTCCAGTAATTGGTAAAAAAGATGAAACTATCTTAGGAATTTATTCTCACATGATTGACTATCCATTGTATTTATCTGGTTATCCTATAGGTCACTTGATTGAATTTCAATTAGAGCAACAGATTGAAGGTAAAAATTTAGCAAATGAACTTCAAAGAATTTGCAAACAAGGCAGACTAATACCACAAGTATGGATGGAAAAAGCAGTTGGCTCTCCAATATCAGCCAAACCAATTTTGGAAGCCGCACATAAAGCAGTTGGTGAAATTAAGTAAAAAGCAACTGAACTAAAATCAAATAATCTATTAATAATTTAAATATTTAAATAATTATATTGGAGTATTTTATGAAAAACAGATTTATTCTGTCGACTTTATTGTTAGTATTTGTATTTGCATCAAGTTCATCCTTTTCTCAAGAACTAGACAAATATACTAGTATTAATGAAATGATAAAACCAGACCCAGCTATCAAAATGGGTACTTTGAAAAATGGTATAAAGTATTATATCAAAAAAAATAGTAAACCTGAAAAAAGAATGGAATTAAGACTAGTAGTTAATGCTGGTTCTGTTCAAGAAGATGACAATCAAAAAGGTATTGCACATTTCTTGGAACATATGTGTTTCAATGGCACTAAGAATTTTCCTAAAAATGAATTAGTTAACTTCCTTGAAAAAACAGGAGTTAAGTTTGGAGCTCACTTAAACGCTTATACTAGTTTTGATAGAACAGTATATATGTTAATGCTTCCTACTGATATTAAAAAGAAAGGTATGCAAGTACTATCGGATTGGGCTCACAATGTAAGTTTTGATCCATCTGAAATTGATAAGGAAAGAGGAGTAGTAAGAGAAGAGGAAAGAGTAAGAAAAAGTGGTGATTCAAAAGCTCAATTAGCTCATATTCCAGTTATGTTCTATAAATCTAAATTAGCTGATAGATTACCAATTGGTGACACTAATATCATTAAAAATTCACCTTACGATGTTTTCACAAAATTTTATAAAGATTGGTATCGCCCAGATTTGATGGCTGTTATTGCAGTTGGTGATTTTGATGAAGACGGAATTGAAAGTTTGATTAAAGATTATTTTGATGAAATTCCAGCTGTTACTAATGGAAGAAAAAAAGAAAGTACTAAAGTTGCAATGAATACAGAACCATTAGTATCAATATCAACAAATAAAGAAGTAACATTTCCCGTTATAAGCTTAACTTATAAAAGAGAAAAGGAAGTTAAAGAGGGAACTTATTTTGAAATGAAGCAAAATCTTTCTGATGGATTTATTTCAGCAATGATAAGTTTGAGAATGCAAGAAATTACACAAAGATCAAATCCTCCTTTTCAAAGAGCAGGCGTACAAATAGACAATAAAGAATTAGGTGATTTTGCAAGTACAAGTATCTTTGCTGTTCTGAAAAATGAAGACTTAATGCGAGGATATGGCACTTTATTAACTGAATTTTTTAGAGCTGTTAAAAATGGATTTTTACAATCAGAACTTGATAGAGTTAAGAAAGAAACATTAACTAATTTTGAAAATATGGTTAGTGAAAAAGATAAAGTTCCTTCAGGAGCTTTGGCTAATGAGTATATTAGCAACTTTTTAGATGGTGAATCTATTGCTGGAATTGATAGAGAATTTGCATTAACTAAAAGATATTGTGATGAAATTACTTTAACTGAATTGAATGAAAGAATTAAAAAGCTAGTAACTAAAGAAAACATGGTATTTACTTTGACTGCACCAGATAAAGAAGGAGTTAAAATTCCAACATCTGAAAAGTTATTAGAAGTATATAACCAAGTTTCTAACAAAACTATTGCAGCATACAAAGATGAAGTTTCTAGTAAAGTTTTCTTTACTAAAACATTAACACCGGGTAGTATTGCTAAAGAAGAAAAGAACGAAAAACAAGGTGTAACTACTTGGACTTTGTCAAATGGAGCAAAAGTAGTTTTCAAACCTACTAAATTTCAAAATGATGAAATTTCAATGAATGCTTTTTCAGCTGGTGGTCATTCATTAGTATCAGATGCTGATTTTAATTCAGCTACAGCTTGTGATGATATTGTTAATGCTTGTGGATTAGGTGAGTTTAATAATATACAATTACCTAAAGTGTTAGCAGGTAAAACAGTTAGAATTAATCCTTATGTTACAGATTACTATGAAGGATTCAGTGGAAGCACAAACCAAAAGGATTTTGAAACATTTTTCCAAGCATTGAATATGTATTTCACAGCTCCACGAGTTGATAAAGATGGTTTTGATGCATATATTTCAAATACCAAGGCTTCAATTGCTAATAGTAAAGTAAGCCCTAATTCAGTGTATCAAGATACAATTAGAGCTACAATGGGTGGTTATAATTTAAGAAGAATGCCTATGACAGCTGAATTTTTTGACAAAGTTGATATGAACAAAGCTTTTGAAATATACAAACAAAGATTTGCTAATGCAGGAGATTTTACATTTGTATTTGTTGGAAATATTGAAGAAGCAAAACTTAAAGAATTTGCAAATAAATATATAGCTTCACTTCCTTCAACAAAAGATAAAGAATCTTGGAAAGAAATAAAAATAAACGAACCAAAAGGTAAGCTACATAAAGAAGTTAAAAAAGGAAGTGACCCTAAAGGTGTAATTACTGTAACAATTCCGGGAACCTTTGAATATAATCAAGCTAACCGTTATCAAATTCAATCATTAGTTCAAATCTTAAGTATAAAATTAAGAGAAAAGATACGTGAAGAAAAAGGTGGTGCTTATGGTGTTGGTGTTTCACCTCAAATGTCAAAATATCCAAAACCAAGCTACAAGATTGTAGTTAGTTTCACATGCCCTCCTCAAAGAGTTCCTGAGCTATTAGAGGCTACAAAAGATGTACTTAAAGAAACTCAAGACGAACTTGCAAGTGATGACAATATGACTACCTAAATTTGATTGACAATTATGACAATTTGGTTAATAGTTTGACAAAAGAAGATATTAAAGCAGCAGCTAAAAAATATATTAACTTTGATGAATTGAAAGAATTTATTCTTTATCCAGAAAATTAATTCATTTTGTAAATTAAATTAAAGGATAGTCAATTTGTTTTGACTATCCTTTTTTTATTTTCTTTTAAATACTTTGTAAGCTGGAACTTCTTTTACCATTTCAAAGTTATCAATTACATATTGATAATTAGTTGTGTCATTTATTAAATAATCCCAACTCGACTTGTTTTTGTAAAGGAAGATGTCTTTTGTAGCAAAAATCAACCAATCACTTGACAAAAGATTTATTTGATAAAGTCTTAAATATTCATAAGGTACTCCATCAGAGTAAAAAAAACAAGATTGAATTAGAGGTGAAAATCTTGGATTGTTAAGCATCATATTAATTGTATTTCCTCCTACACTTATTACATCTACTTTCTCACTAGGCTTATAATAAACTTTCAAATACTCAACAACTTCCTTTTCTGAGACTAAATGACAATTATTAATTTCTTTTGAATCAAAAAAATGATAATATTTACTTTTATCTGTATAGAATAAATAAATTGGTTGTAAAATATTAATATATCTAGAAATAGGACTTAAAAATAGTGATAATATAAAAATAATCGTTATGAGTACTTTATTAAATAAATTGAATTGAAGTGAATTGTTTTTAATTGTTGATACAACTAAAGAAATTCCAAAACCACAAAGTATTGATGTAAAAAGATAGAATCTTGAGTAATGATATTGAAAAAATTTTTTTTCAATGACTACACTGAATATCATAAATAGAAATAACATAAAATTTAATTTCAAAAATTTTAGTATTATCTCTTTTGATTGAGAAATTGAAAAAACTCCTAGAACAAGAAAAAAACTAAATACCAAAGAATAATTTTCACCAATAAAAGTTCCTGTATTTTTAATAAAGCTTTTTATTAACTCTAAATCATAAGGTGGATGCTTTATATAAGCAATAAGAAATTTATTCATAACAATATAAGCTGAAAAAACTTCTTTATCTAAAAGAGGTGTAAAAGTAAAAAGAAAAGTACCCAAGGCAAATAAAAATACTGTTAATATAAACCATATTTTGTTTTTATTTGATAAATTGTTTTGAGAAATAATGTCTAGTAAAAAAGGAATGACTATTACACCAAAAGTTATTTTTAAACTTATAACTAGCCCAAACAAAATCCCTAAAATTAATTTATTTAATATTGATTTGTTATCTAATAAAAAAACATGTAAGATCAAAAGCATAGGTAACGCTATAAAACTTTCTGCTTGAGTAGTACAAGTATAATTTAAAGTTGTATATGAAAACGAATAAAGAATACCAGAAAAAAATGAAGCCATTGAATCTTTACTAATTTTTAAAACAGTAATTCTGATTATAAATACGGTAGTTAACTGCCAAAAGTAATCAAAAATACGCAATCCTATTTCATTTGAATTTGTTAAAGAGTGAATGAAAGAAAAAAAGTAGTAAATTGCTGGTGTTTTTATATCAATTATATCCACATATAATTTTCCACCATTTGCAATAGTTTTACCACATAAAGCGAATACAGATAAATCTAACGAATATGGAAAATAAATAATTGGAAATAGAATAATACCACATATTAATAAGTAGATAGTACTACTTTTGTAATTTTTTGACATATTAAAACTCATTTTAAATTAAATTTAATTTGATTGTAAACAACTTTATCAGCTATTTCATCAATTCTTATAAAAATATTCATCAGTTAAACTTGCTATTTCTTTAGTTAATTCCTTGAAATTAAAAACTATGTCGTTTAAGATCATATATTTGTAATTAAAATTAATTCAAAAGGCAAATTGATTTTAAAAGTTATTAAGAAAATCTAATTGATATAGTAAGTTTAAACAAAAACTGTAAATATTGCAATATTAATCTTATTTTTAAATTATAAATAATGTTATTAACTACCACAAAGATCAAAAATTATAAACTCAATTTCATGTGAGTTAGTAATTATATGATTAAATGCAAAAAAGTAGTAAATTGCATAAGCTTTTAAGTCAATTGCATCAATATACAATTTTTCTAAATTTGCAATTATTTTTTTACTAATTGCAAGTAAAGATAAATCATAAGAAAAAGGACATTTGCAAATTGGAAAAAGCAAGATTAAACATATTTCAAAATAGAAAGATTTTTTTTGAAATGTATTTTAAACAACATTAAAATTAAAAACAAAAAAGCCAGATTTTTTGAAAAATCTGGCATTTGTAGCGGAGGCAGGACTCGAACCTACAACCTTCGGGTTATGAGCCCGACGAGCTACCTATTGCTCCACCCCGCGATGTTGAATTACAAAAATAACTAAATAATTGATTAAAAACAAGCATTTTATATGAATAAAACTAGAGAACAGAAAATAGCCTTTATAAAAGATAGACATTTAATAGTAAATGCAAATGCAGGATCAGGAAAAACTTCTGTTTTGGTAGGGAAATATCTAGATTTAGTTCTTGATAAATCCAATCCATTATCTCCAAAAGAAATTGTTGCAATTACATTTACTGAAGCTGCTGCAAATGAAATGAGAGTTAGGTTATCAAGGGAAATTGACAAATTACTATTAAAAACTAATTCTGAAATTGAAGTTTTAAATTTAAATAAGATTAAACGTGAAATCTTTTCATCTAAAATATGTACTATTCATAGCTTTTGTAATGGCATAATTAGAAATTATCCAATAGAAGCTGAATTTTCTCCTAATTCTAAACTCATTGATGCCTATAATAAAAACAAATTGTTAAATGAAAGTAAGGAAATTGTACTTGAAAGCATATTTGAAAATTATTTAAGTTCTAACTTGAATTTTGAAAATGATTATGTTCGCTTTGAAAATTCTAAAGTTTCTTTACAATATCTATTTATTAAAGGAAGTAATTTTCACGCAAACAAAGTGATTGAAGAATTATTAAAGAGAAATAATGAAAGTTTAGAAAAATTAAGAGAGGAATTGTATAATTTATATATTGGGAAAGTAGAATTAGACATTTCTTCAATTACTAATAAATTCATAAGATATGCAGAAATTTTATTGGATAATGAATTTATTGATTTTGGTAATTCAAAAGACAATCAAAAATTCGCTGTAATTACAGATTATTTAAATAGCTTTTTACAATCTATCTATTCATCAACTGATATAAAATCTCAATTTGATTTACTAAAGGGTTTTGTTGAATTTATTAAATCTATGAAAATTGGAAATTCATTTATTCATACTAAAATAAATAAACTTTCTATTTTAACTTCTGGTAACGAAATAGTAGATCTTTGGTCTGACATAAGTGATTTAGTAAAATGTGATTTTGATTTAAATATCTTTAAGCTTCATTTTAAATATTCACTTGCAGTTGTTGATTTTGTTATTGAATTAAGAAAAACATATAATATATCTAAAAATGAAATGGAGCTATTTGAGTTTGACGAAATGATTGAAAAAGCATTTAATGTATTTAAAGATAAAGAAACTCTTAGAATTATTAAAAGTGAAATAAAATACTTACTTGTTGATGAGTTTCAAGACACCGATCCTAAACAATATGAAATGCTGTGTATGCTAATTCCAAACTTGAAAGAAAATAATTTGAATATGGATACTAAATTATTTGTAGTAGGAGATGAGAAACAGGGGATTTATGGGTTTAGAAATGCTGATATTAAGATATTTAATCAAATTAAGCAGGATATAAAAAATACAAATATTAGTTTTAGTAAGTCTGAAGAGTTTTATTTTGAAGATGAACCAATTTACTTGTCAGATAATGAATCAGTAGGAGAAATTTTATTAAGTGAATCATTCAGATTAAAACCAGCATTAGCTGGATTTATTAATTATGTATGTAAACCACTTTTTGAAAATTCAAAAAATGAATATTCTGTAAATTATGATGAGATTATTTGTGGTAGAGAAAAAGATGTATTCATTGAATTAGCTAAGAACAAAAGCAGTATTGAATTTAAAAATTACATTGGTAGTATTACTTTACTAAATACAGTAATTTATAAAAATAATCCAAAATTAAATGATTCCATTGAAAGTTCAAATGAGAAAGCACTTTTTACTGATGAAGTTGATAGCTCACAAGCTGAAAATAATAATAGGCCAGAACTAAATGAAGTAACAAATCTAATAAAATATATTGTATCTAGTGATGATTATTTGATTCCAGATAAGAACGGCAATCAACTGAAACCTTCTTTTAGGGATATTGCTGTACTATATAGAGGTGAGACTGATATTAAATCATTTAGTAAAGCATTTTATAAAGCAGGCATTCCATACTCAATTAATAGAAGTATAGTAGCTGCTAATTTACAAGAAATTATTGACCTAATTTCATATATGAAAGTGCTAATCAATCCAATTGATGATATCAGTCTAGTTTCATTATTAAAATCTCCATTTTTTGACTTTTCATACATTGAAATATTAGATATGTCATTTATTGAAGGTAAGAATTATTTTGAAAAAATGAGTAATTGTGGTCATTTAAAAAATGAACTAGGTTTGAAAATTAAAAGTACTTTGAGTACTTTAAAAGAAACTATTTTATTATCAAAAAGACTGCCTATTTATCTTTTAATAAGTCGAATGATTGAAAAATCAAATTACTATTTTATAATTAGAGATTTTCCTAATGCTGAATTAATTAAATCAAATCTTGAATATACTATTGAGCATGCTATTGAATTTGAAAAAAGAGGTTTTACAAATTTGGAGAACTATGTTGATGAGCTAAATAGTGTAAAAGACGATGAATTAGAATCTACTCTAATAAAAAAGCAATTGGCTAATGATAATAACAACTATGTAACTATATCTTCAATTCATGGTTCAAAAGGATTAGAATATCCTATAGTAATTTTATATAAAGCTAGTACAAACTTAAATGGTATGCAAGATTATGGAGTTTATTCTTGTGGATCAAATCAAAAATTATTTGATGATTTAATAGATGATAATCATTTAAACATTATTAAAGAAATAATAAACAATAGTAAAGAAAACAAAGAATGTGAAGAATACAAAAGGCTTTTATATGTTGCATTAACTAGAGCAAAAGAACATATTTTTATTTCTACTACAAATAAAGCTAATTCAAAAGGTGAATTAGTTAGCCAAAATAATAATTTCAGTTTTGATTCAATGATTAATAATACTTTAAATATTGACTATGCAAATATTGAAAATAATTACGAATGTAAAATTCAAACTACTATTAAAACTTCATCTGGCGATGAAGGTATAGAATTTGAAATTCCAATAAAAATTATTAATAATATTATGTTAAGTGAGATGTTGGATAGCATTGAATCAAAAAATGATAAGTTAGGAGCAGTTAAAAATGAACCTGATATGAATAATAGATTGGTTCTCCTTGAATCATATAATGAAATTCAAACTAACCAATTTTTTTCTGCAACAAAATTAATGTTGTATAGAAAGGATATTTTGGAATATAAAGACAGATATTTCTATGGTTTACCAAATCTAGAATATTACAAAGCTAGCGATATTAATCAATCAATAAGTGAAATAGGCATTAAAGATGAAATTAGTGGTGCTGAGTTTGGTACTATAATTCATAATATTTTAGAACAAATAAAGTTTTGGTATGATCTAAATGCTGAAATTAATTATGTCATTCTAATTGATTTAATCAAATCTCAACTACTTGAACAAAATGAAATTCTATCTGAGAAAAACATTAATCTAATTAAAGTTCAAATTGAAAAAATAGCGCATAATGAATATATTAAAGAAAATGCAAATTGTATTATTAATGGGGAAGCAGAGCTTCAGTTGGATATGCCTATTGGAGATAATTTTATAACAGGTTCTATTGACTTGTTGCTTCAAAATAAGGAAGGCGATTTTGAGATTTGGGATTGGAAAACAAACTTAGTTTTTAATCAGGAAGCCTTAAATGAATTAAAGATTAAATACCAAGATCAACTTATGCTTTATTGTTATATGGTAAGTTTACTTTTCCCTAAACAAAATAAATTCAAAGCAAAACTTTTTTTTACAAGACTTATTGATTCATCTGAACTAAATTGGATTCAAAATTTTGAATGGAATAGGGAAGAGCTATGTTTATATTTCAACTTAGTAAGTGATACTGTGGCTGAGATTAATTCTAAAAATTTATAAAAAAAGGAATATGTTCATCACATATTCCTTTTAAAAAGTTTATTATTAAGAGTTTATTTTTTTATAAAAGTTTTATGAATTTGATATTTATCTGATTTTATAATTAAAGTATAAAGTCCATTAATTAAATTATTGACATTCAAATTACATGTCTTGTTTTGTAAAATTAATCTACCTTGTAAATCTAAAACATCAATTCCTAATAAATTAAAATTGTTAGGTATTGACACATTCAAATAATCGTTTGATGGATTTGGAGAAAGACTTATTTGTGATTCTAATTCTTCTTCAATAGAAGTTTTACCACCTGTAATAAAGTAACGAGTTTCTGACCAATTACCTGAACCTTTAGCGTTAACTCCTCTTACTCTCCAGTAATATTGAGTTAATGGAACTAATTTGTTATCTCTTATTTTGTAGATGTTAGTATCTATATCACTTTTGTCAAATATGATTGAATCATTTTCAAAAATAACAGTCTTAGAAATTTGTAAATGATAAGTTTTTGAATAAGATGATTTTGTCCATTCCAAATCTGCATTATTATCAAATAAGGCTATTGCATTTTCTGGTAAAACTAGTTTTGGAACAAGAGGTAAAGCAGCTCTAGTGGTAAATGTCCATACTTCAGACCAGGGTCCAGTTTCAAAATTTGTTTTACCACAAACTCTCCAGTAAAATTTAGTTACTGGATCCATAGTTTGTATAATTATATTTTGGTCAGTAGCATTTTTGTTTTCTTCAAACAAATCAGTAAACGCAGAATCTTTTGCAATCTGGAACCAATATTTTGTTGCTCCAACTGATCCAGCCCAATTAAAATTATAAGTTAATGATAAATCAATTGACTTGTTTGGTGGTGCACTAAGAATAGGTGCTTCCAATCCAGCTAGAATTTCTTTATTTAGTAAAGTTACTTGATTTAAGTTTTTTTGTTTATCTAAAAAACCTTGATAATTAAGTACTTCTTGAGCATTTATAAAAGAAATAGAAAGGATATAAATTGAAAGTAATAATTTGATTTTAAACATTATTCCACCTTAAATTTTAAAATATAGATTTGAATCAATTTCATAATTAATAGGACGATATTCCCCATAACTATTGTTATAATAATAGTTATCAAATACCTTTTTTTCTATAATATACTCTAATGCTTGAATTAAATAATCAATTTCTTCAATAGTATTATAAATTCCAAAACTTATTCGTATAACACCTGGGATATCTTTTCTTTCTCCATTAGCTAAATTGTTGTAATAAATTTCATCTTCTTCTTCTGTCAAACCAAGCAATTTATTGATATAAGGTTGAGTACAAAATCTACCACATCTCAAACCTATTCCAAACTCATAACAAAGAATCGCACCAACTAATTGATAATTTATATTTTCAATATTAAATGTTATAACTCCTAATCTGTTTTTTAGGTTATCATAATCAGTTTTGATAAGTGTTTTAATTGATGGCATCATTGCAAACTTTTTTAAAATATATTCAGTAAGTTCAAGCTCATGTTGAGCCACTTTATCCATTCCAATTTCTAATAATACTTTCAATGCAGCAGCAAATGCAATTCCACCAACAGTATTGGGAGAGCCCGCCTCTTCTTTATCTGCTCCACTTCTCCAAAGTGCTTTTTTGTGAGTAACAGCAAGAGAATTTCCTCCACCAACATATTCTGGATCTCCTTTTAAGCAAATATCATTTGGCATAATAAGAACACCAATCCCATAGGGAGAAT
Source organism: Candidatus Kapaibacterium sp. (assembly GCA_026390675.1). GTDB lineage: Bacteria > Bacteroidota > Ignavibacteria > Kapaibacteriales > UBA2268 > JAPLFM01. The sequence goes on from JAPLFM010000197.1 coordinate 13,185, forward strand.
ACATTTTATGTGCAGACATTACTAAAAAATCAATATGCCTTGGATCATCATTTTTAAGCATATTAATTTTTCTATGAGGAGATAACTGGGCTGCATCAACTAATATCATCGAACCATTAGAATGTGCTATTTCTGCTATTCTATGGTAATCGTTTACAATACCAGAACCATTAGAAGCTCCTGTAACTGCAATTAGTTTGATTCGTTTTCCATATTTTCTAATTTTTCCATCTAAATCATTGTAATCCAAATAACCTTCTTTGTCAATTTTAATTATATCAAATTTACCACTTCTTCTCCAAGGTAAAAGATTTGAATGATGTTCCATACCTGATATTAGGACTATTTCATCTTCAGTGAGTTCAATTCTATATGAGAGCTTGTTTATTGCTTCAGTTGTGTTTTTTAAGAATATTATTGTATGAGTAAGTGGATCTGCACCTACAAATTCACCAACAATATTATGAGCATCATCATAGGCTTGTGATGCAACAATAGATTTAATCCCACTCCCTCTATGAACTGCTGAATACCAGTTCATAAATTCATTGATTTTATCTAAAGAATATTGAAAGCTTGGTGTACTCGCTCCATTATCAAAGAAAACATATTGCTTTTCTCTACCATCAAGTAAAGTAACTTTTTGGTTTATTCCAACAATATTCTCTCTTATATTTTCAATTGTAAACATAAATATATCTTTTTAAATAAATGTATTTTAAAAAAATGCAAAATATAGATTTATTAATAGTTAATAAAGTTAAAAATTATTTTTTAAATAAGTTCTTCATTTATTCGTTTAGATATTTTTGAAATATTTTTGGAAAGTAAAATGACTTTATCTGAAGTAATGAAAGAACTAGAAGGATATGCCGACATAAGTACAAAAAAGACTTTAATGAAGCATGGAGCTAAAGAACCAATTTTTGGTGTGAAAGTAGCTGATTTAAAAAAAATTCTTAAAAAAACTAAAAAAGATCATAAACTTTCTTTAGATCTTTATGCCACTGGAAATACTGACGCAATGTATCTTGCAGGTTTGATGGCTGATGAAAAGAAAATAACAGAAGATGATTTGAATGAGTGGGTTAAAAATGCATATTGGATGTATTTAAGCGATTTTGCAGTTCCTTGGGTGGCTGCAGAAACTTCATTTGGTTTTGAACTTGGGTTAAAATGGATTGCTTCAAAAGATGAAAATACAGCTTCTGCTGGTTGGGGGGCTCTTGCTTCTTATGCTGGTGTGAACGAAGATTCAAAATTAGACATTCAAAAATTCAAATCTTTGCTTAAGCAAGTAGAAAGTGAAATACATTCATCGCCAGATAAAGTTAAGCAATCAATGAATAGGTTTGTAATTGCTGTTGGGTCTTTTATTAAAGATCTTTATGAAGACTCAATTAATGTAGCTAATAATATAGGTGTCATAGATGCAGATTTAAATGGGACTAATTGCAAATTACCACTTGCTGTTACTTACCTTCAAAAAGTAAAAGATCAAAATAGATTAGGCAAAAAAAGAAAAAGTGCAAGATGTTAAAAATGATGAAGTCAAATAAAATTATTTAAAAATCAGATTTTTTTTTAGTAATTAATTTGGGTTTAAATGACTATTCTTATTATATAAAATATAAAAACAAACGAAATTATTTATAAACAAATAAAAATAAAGCTTGCTTTTTCTTGCAAGTTAAGTTAAGTTAAGTTTGTCTTATGAATATTTTAAAATTTTTAAAAGAAAGGGTAAGGCAGTTTTATGCAAAAAATTTTTCGAAAAGCAGTGATGGTATTTATGATACTTGCGGGAATTTTATCAATTAAGCAAAATGCTTATTCCGAAGGATGTACAATTTGTAGTGATAATGTACCGTGGGTGAACCATGCTCTACAATCAACTTATCCTTGTGCATCTAATCTTTATTATAGTGTTAGGACTTACCCTACAAATTATAATGAAATAAGAATTGATTCTATAAAAGTAATGAACCCTCAATCTTGTTATTTAGATTCTGTTTTGTTTTATGCTGAAAAGAAAATTTTGCAAAGTAGCCTTTCTTTATTTGCAAGTACACCGAGTGGTGGAACTATAAGAATGAAAAAACCTTCTTGTTACAACCCAACAACTTTTTTGAGTTGTGATACTAATTGTTATAGTACTGAATATACTATAGGTAAGCACACTAATTCAGATAGTTTATGGTATTCAATAGATCTAGCAGTAAATTATACAAATAGTTTTTGTGGAACAACTGGTGGCTCTTGCTTAAACAAATCGAATATTTATACACCTACTTCTACAGTTCTTGCTTCTCAGCCAGCCGGACCTTCAGATGCAGAATGTGAAGATAAATGTTTTTGGAAATTAACTGGTAATAGCATTTCAGATTTATATGATGATAAGTCGACTCTATATCCTTTCTATATGGGAACAAGAACTCCAAAAGATGTAGTATTTAAAAGAAATGGAATTGAAAAAATGAGATTAGGAGTAGAAGGATTAGGAGTTGGGCAGAAGAATCCTGCTGAAACTATGCACGTAGGAGATTTCTTTACATTTCATACTGGTGCTAATTTCTATTCATTTGGTTTTAATGACTATTATGCTAGTGATGGAATTAGAAAAAGATGGGAGAATCGTAGCATTGGAAGTCCAGAAAAGCAATTCTCTGGAGCCTTGACTTTTTATAGCTCTCAATATAATGGTGATGGTGCAATTGAGCTTGGTACTGCTGGCTTAGGCTTCAAAGAAGAAGTATTAAACTATACAGAAAGTAATAATCTTGCTGGTCATAACTTAGGTTATAAAGGTTTGGTTATTCGTCCTACCCCTTTAAGTACAACTAATAACTATGGTTTAATTGGGCTTGGCACTTTTCCAAGTGAAAATAATACAAGAGTATTAATAAAAGGAATGGGTAATGATAACCTATCTGCTGCTTTGAACGTAACAAATAATGCCGGTAATTCCAAATTATATGTTAGAGATGATGGAAGAATTGGTATAAACAATTCTAATCCAACTTCTTTGCTACATTTGAAAGGCTTAGGCAATACAAACGCAACTTCTTCTTTGAATATAGTTGATAATAATACAACCCCAAACACACTTTTAATAGTTCAAGATAATGGAAATGTAGGGATTGGAACAAATACAAACTTAACTCACAAGCTAACAATAAATGGTAAAGTTCAAATTGGAACAAATAAAGTAAGCTCAAATTCAACTTATTACTCTACTTATATGTTAAGTGTAGATGGTGATATTATAGCTCCAAAAGTAGTAGTATCAAATTCGGAATGGGCCGATTTTGTATTTGATAAAAATTATAAATTAGCTACATTGGAAGAGGTTGAAAAGCATATTAATGAAAACAAACACTTAAAAGGCATACCAACTGAATCGGAAGTAAAGAACAATGGTGTGGATATAGGTGCAATGAATGTAAAGTTACTTCAAAAAGTAGAAGAGCTAACATTATATATGATTCAACTCAAAAAAGAAAGTGATAGACTTTCGAGTGAAAACAAAGAGATAAAAGAAAAGTTAAGTAAAATAAGAAGGAAGTAAAATATGAAATACTTATTTTATCTTGCTTTTGCAAGTTTGCTTATTTCAAGCTCTTGCAATGATAATCCTGTTGTTATTAAAGACCCATGTGTTGGTGCAAGACCTGTTACTGCAAATATAAGAATTTATCAATCATTATACAATGTTCTTGATAGTAATAAAAAATTAAAAATATATTCAGACACTGTACTTACAAATATTGGTGCAACAGATTGTGTACATTTTGAATCAGATAGTGGTTATACTCAATATGAGTGGCTTGTTGGTGATGATACAACTCATCATTACACACAAAATTTGACATTATGTTTTACTCAACCTTTTGGTTGGGTAAAAGTCAGATTAATCGTAAAAGGTACACCTAATAAAAATTGCTTTCCTAATGATGATGGAATTGATACAATGTATAAGAGTTTTTTCGTTAAAGATTTCCATCAACCTGAATTCCTAGGTTCATATCAAGGGTATAATGTTTCAAACCCCAAAGATACATTTACCGTAAGGATTAATTATGAAAATGGTGATAGGGGAATTATTATTTATAATATAAATAAAGGGTGTGACACTCCTATAAACAAACCTACATCAATAATTGATATTTTTTACTTAAATAAAGTTTTAACAATTTGGGATCCTTCAACTTATGGCTATGGTTGTGAAGCACCAGTAGGTCTAGCAATTTTACAAGAAGATTTGAAAACAATAGTAATTGATTATAAATATGGGGAAAAGAGAGTCTTCGACAGATTTATAGGAGTAAGAAAATGAAATATTTTATAATAGGATCTATATTTTTATTTCAAATTTATTTGTATGGTAATCAATCTCCAAATCCAAACTGCGAACCAAAAATAATTAGAACTGACCCAAAGGTTGCAATAAATTCTGAACAATCCCAAAAAACTAATACTAATGGAGTTATATTAGATTGGACAAAACCATTTTCTAATCCTTATTTTGATGTTAATTGTGAATGGTATAATCCTCATATTACTTCGATTGAAACTCCATATCATCAAGGGAATAATTCAGCTATTGATAATTTACATGACAAAATAGATTTGCCCGAAGATGGTTGGGAATTAATTTTTAGAAATCTTGGATACTTAGATAATGGCTCTGAAAGATCAGGCAATGAAGATAATCCTTACTTCATTATTTATAATAAATATACTGGTATTTTAAGAGTTTTTGTAGCTGTAGCCAATCAGAAATCTGCTTATAGATATACAGATATAAGATTACATTTTAAAGAAGGAGAAAGTTTTTATACATCACTATTAGATTTTTCTTTATCAACAGCAGAAAAGCCAATGAGAGCTTTAGATGATTTTGTAAATGTTAATAAAGCAAATATTTTAATGAAAAACTTAACTTCATTTGTAAATAATGGGAAAAAATGGTTTTATGCCGATTTCCCAATGACTTATGACCCATGTACATGTGAAAAATTATCTAAAATTAAAATTGAAGTGAGACTAATTCAAAAAGCTGAAATTAACTTTACAGGAACATTAAGCGGTACTATTACGAATATAGATAATAAAAACTCAATAAACCAAAATACCAAAATTGATGACACTAAATCTTCTTTAAGTACTTTTATTGATGGAGGTAGTAAAATATTTGATACTTATAAGAAATGGGATTCATTCAAAGGTGAAATTAATACTAATATTTCTGCATCTGAAGTTACAACTCCTAGTATAGATAAACCAAAAGCTGTTGTAGGATTGAATCTTCTTGAAAAAGCTATTAAAAGCAGTGGTTTCGCAAAAGAAGTCATAAATCAATTACCTTTAATTGGTGCTACATTACAATTTTTAGACTTTTTTACTTCAGGTGGTCAAAGCAGTGTAGAGCCAACAAATGTTAGAATTATGCCAGCCTCTATTACTGCAAATATTAACTTAACTGGGAATATAATAACTGATGAAGGTTATCAAGATATATTATTTTACAATCCGGGTTCAGATTTCTTTAGTAGTAACCCAAGTTTAGATCAATACCCTTATTATAATCAAGTTCTTGGAGTAATGAATCTATTAAATACACCTAAAATTGATTATTCAAAAAGCAATATTGCAACAACAAATATTTTAGGTTGTCAAGAAGTTTGGAGTGCAAATGAAGATTCTGTCTGTACTGGTAGTATTACTTTAAATCAAAAATTAAGTTTCAAACTTCCTTCAAATCTTAATTATGTCGTTAATCCAGCGGTTTTTAAAACTAATTCTGATGATATTGAAATTTATGGTTCTTATACAATACAATTAGATAGTTATTACTCCGACATAGATCCAAACAATTTGTTAGGAACAATAACAAATACAAATGCTTCATTTCCTAATATTGCTACAGATTTAATTATTAGAAAAGGTATTAATAAAGAGTATTATACTGAGTATTTCCAGTTCAATGTTTGAAAGATAATGTTTTTTCATTCTCATCAATAATTGACTATTCATTTTATACAATGCACAATTCTATACCAACTTATGTCTCAGATGTTTTAAATCAACCTTTCCCAACATTCAAAATATGGTTAAATTTGGTTGCAAAATTAAAAAGGAAGGATTCTGATATTTATCCAAATGCTCAAGATATAATTTATAAAACAAAGTATTTAATGAATACAAATGAAATATCAGATGCTTCTATGGGAACTGCAAATTTATTTTTAAATTATCCAGATAATCTTACTTTGCATGACCAATCAATTAACTCAGATATATTTGCTTGGGGAGATATTACTATAGGAGATAATGTTACAGTTGCTACTGGTGGACCTTATAAAGTAATTTCTGGTGGTAAAATCATAATAAGTAATTCAAATTCAGCCAAATTGTTAACACCAAACTTAATATTACAAACTGGAGTTGGTAATTTGTGCAACACACCTATGTATAAACCTGTTTCAGATGTTTCAAGTTTTTGTAATGATAATGGTAATTCCGATTACAAACCAAACAATAGAGCTCAGACTTTAATATTGAAAGATGAAGAAACTGACAACTCAAATACTGCTAAAACAGGTTTAGAAATCAAAACTGAGCTTTATGATTGCAAGCCAAACCCAGCAAACTCATCAACATCTATTCTATATTATGCACCAAAAGGCTCTGTAATAAATTTTGATATTTCTAATATTTTTGGTGAAATAGTTATAAGATTAGAAAACACTACTGAGTCTTTTACAGGCGAACATTCAAAAGTAATAGATACAAGTAAGTTCCCTTCAGGCACTTATTTCGTTACTATGCGTTCAGCAGAAAAAACAGAAACTAAAAAACTTATTATTATCAAATAATAAGTCTTCATTCACTTTCTTCCAAGCCACCTAATTTCTGCAAACTAGCGAGGTGGTTTTTTTTGTATTTACGCAATATCTACATAATATATTCGTCTCTATTTTGACTTAAATTCTCCTCATTCCTAGGTGTGGCTGGCTTCGAGCTTTGGGTGGGAGGTTAAAATGTTCTTTGAAAAAATATTTCATTCTCCAATCCTGAAAGGATTGAAGATTTATAGAAAATATTGCTTAAAAATTAAACATACGACACTGAAAGGGTCGAATAATACAAAAGATATTTAAATCTATAAATATGTAAATCCTTTGGATTCATTTTAAATAACGCTAAATCACTGCAAATATTGAAATGAATTCAAA
>JAPLFM010000197.1:20472-35383 GCA_026390675.1 Candidatus Kapaibacterium sp.
ATGAAATAAAATGAAGTTCAAAAAAACAATCGTCTAAATTTGACAAAAAACACACTTTGGAAAACTTATTTGGAAAATTGCGAGAGCAATTTGTCTTCCGCCATCTTGATTTTGTATTTGTTATTAAGAAATAAAATGAAGTTCAAAAAAACAATCGTCTAAATTTGACAAAAAACGCACTTTGGAAAACTTATTTGGAAAATTTTTCCAAATTGTGTACTTTGTGCTTTCCTAGCGTCCTAAGTTATTAAGTCTTTGATTATAAATAATTTAACTTTTGCACAACTGTAAATCATTGATATATACATGGTTGCGCTGTTTTCTATTTTATTCGAATATTTATATTATTATTTTATTTAACAAAAAAGCCACCTTAAACTAAAATGCTTAAAGTGGCTTAAATTTAAAAAACTTTAAGAAATATATATTAGTGACCAACACTTGCTGTGTAAGAATCAACATCCATAAGTGCATCTAATTCACTTGGATTTGACATTTCAATTTTAACCATCCAGCCTTCGCCATAAGGATCTTTGTTTACAGTATCAGGAGCATCATTCAAACCACGATTTACTTCAATTACTTTACCAGAAATAGGAGCAAACAAATCAGCTACAGTTTTCACAGCTTCGATACTACCAAAAGATTCTCCTTGGCTTACTTCGCTTACACTATCTGCTACATCAATATAAACAACATCTCCAAGTTCGCCTTGAGCGTGATCTGTTACACCAATTGTTGCTATATTTCCTTCTACTCTAACCCATTCGTGATCAGTTGTATATTTTAAATCTGCAGGAAAATTCATTTTAATACTCCAATAAAATTTTTTTAATAATTAATTAAAATTATAATACAAAAATACAAAAAAATCAGCTATTATCTTTACAAGATATTATCTTTATCAGCTATTATCTTTCCAATTTACTCTTTCTAAATATTTTGTATCTATATTTCCTGCAATAAAATCAGGATTATCCATCATCCACAAATGGAATGGGATTGTAGTTTTAATTCCTTCAACTACCATTTCACCCAAAGCACGCTTCATTTTTTGAATAGTCTCACCTCGAGTATCGGCAGTACAAATTAGTTTGGCAATCATTGAGTCATAATGTTGAGGAATTGAGTAACCTTGATAAATATGTGAATCAATTCTTACACCTCTTCCACCTGGAAAATGTAAAGAAGTAATCATTCCAGGAGTAGGGCGAAATCCATGATCTGGATCTTCAGCATTAATTCTACATTCGATTGAGTGATATTTTGGAGCATATTCCTTCAAAGATAATTTATCTCCACCAGCCACTAAAATTTGCTCTTTTATTAAATCAATACTCATTGCTTCTTCGGTAACTGGGTGTTCCACTTGAATTCGAGTATTCATTTCCATAAAGTAGAAGTTTAAGTCAGTATCTACTAAATATTCAATAGTACCGGGACCAACATAATTTACAGCTTTTGCACCTTTTACAGATGCTTCACCCATTCTACGTCTAAGGTCAGCATTTACTATAGGAGAGGGAGATTCTTCAATTAACTTTTGATGACGACGTTGTGTAGAACATTCTCTTTCATTCAAGTGAATTAAGTTACCATGCTTGTCACCTATAACTTGAATTTCAATGTGTCTAGCATTATCGACTAACTTTTCCATGTATAAATCAGCATTGCTAAATGAAACTTCAGCTTCATTTGATGCTGTTAAATAAGCTTTTTCAAAATCTTCCTTATCATAAACGAATCTCATTCCTTTGCCACCACCACCTGCTACTGCTTTTAACATTACAGGGTATCCAATTTCTTCAGCTAGCACTTTACCTTGTTCAAGTGATTTCAAGATACCTTCACTTCCAGGTACAACTGGTACACCTGCAGCTTTCATTGTTTCTTTAGCTACCGATTTATTACCCATTCTATTAATTGCATTGGCACTAGGACCAACAAAAGTAATATTATGATCTTCACAAATCTGAACAAATTGAGCATTTTCTGATAGGAATCCATAACCTGGATGAATAGCATCGGCATTTGTTATTTCAGCTGCTGCAATTATAGATGTTACTTTTAAATAACTTAATTTACTCTGAGCTGGACCAACACAAACTGCCTCATCTGCAAATTTAGTATGTAATGAATATTTATCTGCTTCAGAATAAACTGCTACTGTTTTAATACCAAGTTCTTTACAGGCTCTAATTACTCTTAGAGCAATTTCACCTCGATTAGCTATAAGTAATTTCTTTATCATTTATAATCTTTAAATTAGTCTAATTTAATTGTAAATAAAGGTTGATTATATTCTATTGGTTGCCCGCTTGCAACTAAAATACTTTCAATTGTACCAGAAACGTCACTTTCAATTTCATTCATTAGCTTCATAGCCTCTATAATACATAAAGCTGTACCAACCGAAACTCTACTTCCCACTTCTACAAATGAATCAGAATCAGGAGATGGTGCTCTATAAAAAGTCCCAACGATTGGAGATTTAATCTCGTGAAGATTTGAAGCAACAGCTACTTTAGGTGCTTCCTGAACAACAACTGGTGTTGAAGCATTTGATTGAGTCTGTATAGGTTGCACAGATGTAGGAGCAGCAAATCCACCACCAGCACTCAAATTGATTACTGTACCTTGATTATTTGAATTATCAGGTTGATTGCGTTTGGAAAGTCTTATTACAGCACCTTCTTCTTCTATTTCAAGTTCTTCTGCTTTACTGTCATCAAATATATTTACTAATTTTTTTAAATAATCTAAGTCCATATCAGCCTCATTAATATAAAATAATGTCTATATAAAAAATAATTTTGTCAAAAATAAAAATAGCGTGTTCAAATATATTGAAAACACGCTATATAAAAAAAGTAAATATTTTTATTCTTTAATTCTTTCAATATAAGTGCCTGCTTTTGTATCTACACGAATCAAATCGCCTTCATTTACAAATAAAGGAACTTTGATTTCTGCACCTGTTTCAAGTGTTGCTGGTTTAGTAACATTAGTTGCTGTATCACCTCTTACACCTGGTTCTGCATAAGTTACTTTTAAGTTGATATGAGCAGGTAACTCTACAGATAAAGCTGTTTCACCTTCAAATGCTATAAAAACATCGCAATTTTCTTTCATAAACTTAGATTGATCACCAACCATTATTTCTTCCAATGGAATTTGGTCATAAGAATCTAAATTCATAAAAACATAACTATTGCCATCTTTGTATAAATATTGGTAAGCTCTTTTTTCTATTCTTACAAATTCAATCGTTTCACCAGAATTATAAGTGTGTTCTTTTAAATTGCCTGTACGTAAATTACGCATTTTAACTTTAAAAAAAGCACCGCCCTTACCCGGTTTTCTAAATTCACAATCTATAATATTACAATTTTCATTGTCATATTTGATTACAGCACCAACTCTTAAATCTTGAGTAGAACCCATTGTACACCAATTATTATAAAAACTTATTTTGTTTGAGGTCTCGACTGGATTCGAACCAGCGTTAGCGGTTTTGCAGACCGATGCCTAACCACTTGGCTACGAGACCATAGAATACAAAATTACGGCAAAAACCTTACAAAAACAAACATTATTTGGTATTTTTAATTATCTATTGATTTTTTTGAAAATTAAGCCTATTTGTTTTTTGAAAAAAAAAAAAAAAAGGGGAGAGTAAATTACTCAGCCCCTTTATTAATTTCAAAATCTAAAGTAGATTATTTAATCAATGTTACCTTTTTCATAAAAGTGTTTTTATCAGTTTTAATTAAAAGCATATATTGTCCTTGAGGCAAGGATGATAAATCAATTCTTAATACATTGTTTGGTGGATATCTTAAACTAGGAAACTTAGAATCAAAATCAATATAACTTGGATTAACAGTATTACCTAGTAAATCAAAAACTTGAATTGAGATTAGTTCTGATCCAATACTATAAATTGCTACTTTAGAATTACTTGGATTAGGATAAACTGAAATGCTTAAGTCATCATTATCAAATTCTATTCCAGCTGGAGTAATTTTAAATGTTCTTGGGTCACCAGTTATACCCCAACCATTATCATTGCCACCAGTTACTCTCCAGTAAAATGTACCTTGAGCAATATTGTTTACAGTTCTATTTGTATATTTTATAGCTGAATCAACTAAATAAAAAGATTTAAAAGTTTTGTCATCTTTAGATATTTCTAATCGATATTTTGTAACTGTTCCTGATGATGGTGCTGTCCAATCAAATTTTATTGACTTAGTAAAACTTTCAAAATTATCAATTGGCGAAGCTAAAGCAATTTTACCAGGTACATCAATTATTTCAAACTTGTATTCAGCAGAGAATTCTCCCCAATAATCTTGTCCTCTTGCAGCAACTTTCCAAGTGTAAACTTGATTAAATTTAAGATTTTTAACAGTTTTAAAAGTATCCTGAATAGTTGAATCTGCTACCAAAGGATTGTCACCAAATTGTTCCCAAAGCTCAAATCTGTAATTTTTGATTAATCCTTTGCTTTTATTCCAAACAAAATCTACATTAGTTGTTTTTAGTGAAGCATAATCAACGGGTTGAATTAATTCAGGTCCTTTAGGTGCAATAAAAATAGTAAAAGTGTAAATAGGTGAGTAGTCCCCATCTCCTTTACTTGTTTTTCCCCTAACTCTCCAAAAGTAATCAGTTCCATTTTTGAACAAACTTGGGTCAGGAGAAATAGTAGTATCAGTAATAACTTTTGAAACAAGTTCCTAAAAAATCCTGATCGTCAGCGAGTTCAAACAAATAAGAAGTAGCTTTATTTGATTTATACCATTTAAAATTAATGTTAGTAGAATCTATTTGAATTAAATTTTTAGGAGTTTCCAAAGAAACAGCACCAGCAAGAGCAGAAGTAAAATCAACTTTTACATTTTCGCCACTAGCACTAAAATTTTGTGTGATAATTCCACCTAAGCCATTTCCCTCAGCTTTAATTGTAATTGAACCACCTAAGTTATTAATTGGTATTGCATAGCCACCAGAACTCGATGTTAGTGCTTCATAATTGCCACTTGAAAGAGTAATCAATACATCTGGAATACCGTCACCTGGATCATAAAATTTATTACCATTCTTATCATTGTAAACTACTCCTAAAACAAACCGTTCAGATTTTAAACCAAAATCTTCTGTACAAACATAAGGTCCTGTAGCACTTTTTCTAGGAGCAACTAATCCACTAATTCCAACTTCAGTGAATACAGTACCAGTAAAATTTAAAATGTTTTGTCTATGACCTAATTTTGCTTGATTTTCAGCACCCCAATCTACTAGGAAACTAATATGAGCATATTCAGGACCTTGTGAAGCAGCAAATATATTTTCTCCTGCTCCCTGCCAGCCTGTGTAACCAGCCTTGTTCATTCTATCAAAAGGAGTAGATCCATCTGTACCTGTGTGATCTTGATAATCTTTATCACTCATATCTTGGCTATGAACTTTTGCTGCCACGTTTATTTGAGCATTAAATGCTAGTGGTGGTCTTTTGGGATAAGTACTGAATTGTGATACAATTAAACTTTTTCCAATTTTATTTATCTCAGATTGAACATAAGAATCAGAATAATTAATTACTCTTTGTGCTTCTTCTTGAGGATTAGCTCTTGCCCTATTTATAAGTTCAAGAATAAATTGTTCCTCATTTGTAGGTGTTCCATGACTATATTTAGTGGCAGAAATACCATTAAAATAGTTTAGTGAGAATATCAAAACAATCAATAAAAACTTCTTCATAACGAAAACTCATTTTAATTTATAATTTTTAACTTTTTGAGACTACTAATGTAGTCATTTCTTCTGCAATTTTAATTACTAATTTACTATATCTATCTTTTTCAATTAATGATTTAATACTTTTTTTAGCAGCAACTCTCATGTTCTCAGGGAATACTTCGTTGATTAGATTACAAGCATACATCAGACCAATTAATTGTAGCAATTGATTATCTGGTTCTATATCCATCATAACGGATTTATGAATTCTATCTCTAGTTTCAAGTTCTGGAGCAGGATTTAAAGTTGGATATCTATCAAATTTGATAATAAATAACAACTTTTTTGCTTCTCTTCTTAAAATCCCATTTAATACTAAATTTTCATAAATTAAATTTTGATAGTCTTTGATATCATGAGCTAAAGCTCTAATCCAAAAATCTAAAGATTTACTTTTAGATTTTGAATCTAATTGCTTCAAAGCTTTATCAAGAAACTCAATATGAGTTTCTTCATTTTTAATAATTTCAATTTCCATGTTGTTTTCATCAATTGAAATTATACCTTTATAATAAAGGTCTAAAATCATACAACAAGAAATACCATAAGGTATAGATGAAGTTGCAGAAAAAATCACATTTCCCTTTTCATCATGTACTGCAAGCAACATTAATTCTTCAGTTAGTGTAAGCATATTGTATTTCAATTGTTTAAAAAAACAAAGATAAAACAAATTTATTTAATTTGCAAACTTTTTTAATAAATTTTGAACAGCAGATTTATGAACCATAAAATAAGTTATCTTTAACTTAATATAATCTTCGTGGAAATAATAGTAACCTTTACTTAATCCATTGAATCCACTACTTCCAGAATCTTTTATCAAAAACCAATATCCATCTTTTCTTTTGTCATATCCTACAATATGAACTCCATGGTCATCAGTTGTAGAACCATTACTATATCTAAACTGTCTAGCATTTTCGTCTATATATTCAGATGGGATATCAAAACTTGGAATTAATGCAACATCTTCATTTCCATCTATTCCTGCTTCTGATACATCACCTGCAATAAACATAGAATATCCATTTTCTATATTGACTTTTAATGAATTCATAAAATCATCCAATGGAACATTGTAATAATCATTACTATGCCACCAATTATCAGGAACATCATATTCAGTTTTAGTATAATATGGAGCTTGCATCATAGAAAATATATTTACATAATCTTCAGGATTTATTCCAGCAATATTCCTCATATATTGACCAGGTGTTAGAGATTTACCTTCAAAATTGACTGTTGCAGGTGGTACTCCCATATAATGATTCATAATTGACATTACAGTATTAATTACTGCAGATTCATCCCAAGCATTTGTTTTCTTTATATTTTGTAAGTATGATTCGATTTCATTATGCATTACTCCATGCTCGTGAAATGTACAAGTACTTGTTTTGCCTTCATATTCAGATTCTGGCAAGCAACCATGTTCCATTAGTACTCTAATTACTGCATTTGATTGCGAACCTTCACTAAAGTTCATATTTCCTCTAAGATTTACAAAGGCTTTAGTTTTTTCAACATACTCCCAATAAACATTATACATTTCAGAAATTTTAATTTCTTTAGCATTTAATCTTTTTATTTCTGATTCAATAAATGATGAAGTTGAAAAAGACCAACAAGTACTAGTTGACCCTTGAGATGTAGGTGGAGTATGCCAAAGAGTTTTGAATTCTTTTTCACTTTTTGGCAAATCTCGTTTTGAAAAATCCATTTTAAAAGTCTTTTTTGAATTTATTTTATTTGATTTTTCTTTATCTTTTTTATTCGTAGAAACAATTGAGTCCATCATTTTATTTGATGAATTTACAAATTTCCCAATATCTTTAGGTGATGAGTACACTAAACTAACTGATATGCTTAAAACAAGCAAAAATACAACTTTTTTCATAAGGTTATTTTAATTAATTTAAAAATAGATTGTTTCAATTTTTCTAAATAAGTTTATACATATTTAAATACTATAAATAAAAAGGTTGATATTTCAATTTATGGTATTGTTTTTGTTTCAATTTAATTGAAAAAAAATTGTTTTTTGTTAAAACTATAAATTATTATATTCAAATTACAAAATGAATAAATCAATAAAAATAATTAAATTCATAATTCTAATATTTTTATTAACTTTCTTTAAAGTTGAAAGTAAAAGTTTGATTGATACAAACGATTTAAAATACCGTTATGGGATTTTTGTAGGTTATTCTAATGTAAATAATATTGTTGATTTTACCAAATTACCAGGAGTTCCTAATTGTTGTAGTGGCTTTGCAACTACTTCAGGACCTGGATTCTTAATTGGTAGCTTAGTAAATATACCAATTGATTATAAAAAAGGTTTTGAGTTTAAAGTTGGGTATAGTTATAATTCAGTATTATTTAGCTCTTTAGAAAACATTCCTATAATATTAGATGGTAATGCTGCTACTGGAGTTTCTAATCACAAACTTTATACAAATTTCCATCACTTGAATATTCAAACATTAGGAACTTATAAGCCATTAGAAGATAAAAAATTATTTTTAAAAGTTGGCTTTGATTTTAATATTTTGATGAGTTCATATTTCTCGCAAAAGGAAGTATTAATAGAACCTTTTGATAGAGGTACTTTTGCTGAAGAAACTAGAGAAAGGAATTATAGAACCGGTTCAGTTCCTACTGCCAAAGCATTAATGTTTGGATTAAATTTAGGTTTTGCTTATGAAATTGCAATGGATAAAAAAAGTTCAATTCATTTTGTCCCTGAAGTTTCATATTCTTACTATTTCAATAAAGCTATTGATTCTCAGTGGAATGTTGGTATGTTAAAAGCTGGAGTTGCAATAAAATATCGCACTCCTCCTACACCACCGCCACCGCCACCACCACCTTTACTTCCTCCATTTCCAAAGTTGTTAAAAGCTCCTTTATCTCCACCTGTACTTTCAGCTACTTTAGAAGTAAGCGAAATTGATACTTTAGGAAATGAAAAGAAAGATCCTGGAATTAGAATAGAAGATTTTGTTTCTTTAAATATGAGACCACTTTTGAATTATGTTTTCTTTGAAGAAAACTCATCTAATATTCCTAAAAGATACAGACTATTAAATAGTAATGAAGTTAGTAAATTCTCTTTGAAAGATATGCAAAATTTAGATGCTATGAAGACTTACTATAATGTTTTAAATATAATTGGCAAGAGATTGTTAGATAATCCAAGTTCTAAAATTAAAATAATTGGTTGTAATGCAAATATTAGAGATGAAAAGGGTAATAAAGAATTATCAAATGAAAGAGCTGAATCAGTAAAGAATTACTTTAAAAATGTATGGAATATTGATGAAAGTAAGCTTACAACTGTTGCTAGAAATTTGCCAGATCAAGAATCTAAATCTGATACAATTTCTAGTCAAGAAGAGAATATGAGAGTTGAAATAGAAGCAAATGATGATGAAATCATTAAACCAGTTATAACTATTGATACTTTACGCTTTATGAGTAATTCAAAGTATAGATTTATTATTGATAAAGAATCTATATTCGGAATTACTAATTGGGATGTTTCTGTTACACAAGGAAATAGGGAATTGTTCTTCAAAGAAGGCAATGGTAATCCTCCAGATTATGTAGAGTGGGCAATGAAAAAAGAAGGTGATAATGCTCCTCAAGGCAATATCCCAGTATATTATAAACTTAGAATTACAGATTCACTTGGAATAACTTTTAATACAAAGCCAAAAAATCTTGCAATTCAACAATTAACAGTTGCAAAGAAAAGAAGTTCACAACAAGAAGATAAGCAATTTGAATATTATAGCTTAATATTATTTGATTATGGCAAATCAAATCTAGGTAAAGAACATAGAGAAGTTGTTGATTTTGTAAAGGAACGAATTTCTAAAGATGCAAAAGTTTTTGTTTATGGATATACCGATGCAAAAGGAGAAACAAAAATTAATCAAAAAATATCTGATTTAAGAGCAAAAGCTGTTGCCAAAAGATTAGATTTAAAAGGACTTAATGTAGAAGGATTAGGGGAAAGTCAGCTTCTTTATGATAATGCTTACCCTGAAGGTCGATTCTATTGCCGTACAGTTAGAATATCTGTTGAAACTGAGATTAAATAAACAAATTATAATACAATTATTTTGTAAATTTGATTGTTTGCTTTTACTAAATATATGCCTGAATTTAAACCCAACTGAATTTCACCTATATTTACTTCTTTTGATTCAAAAACCAATTCTCCTAATATGTTGTAAATCATTAATGAATCAATATATTCATTTATTCTTATAATGTTATTAGAATAATTAATAAGCATCTTGTCTTGCTCTATATCAACATCGGTTGAAAAATTTCTGTATTTTTTTCGGTAAATTTCTCCATTACTATTTAAAGCAAAAATATAGTTTTTATGAAAAACCAAATCAATAACTTTGATTGGTGGAACTTCACCTATTAAGTAATTTTTTGTAAATGACTTTCCTAAATTATAGTATACAAATTGTATCTTTATTTACACAAACTAAACCACTGCTTATAACTTTATTTTCAAAAGTAAATTGATTCCATTTTATTCCAAAATTATCTGAATATGATGGTACATTAGTCGCATACAATCGTTTATTTGATTTTACAAGTCTTACTGGTGTTTCAAAAAATTCTGTTTTAGAAATATTACAAAAAACGTTTTTAGGAAAGCTAGAATATGTAGCTATTGCTCTAAACATAGTAGAAGCAAACAAACTATCACCTTTTAAAATTCCTGCATCTGCCGATGTTACATTGAAATTTGTTTCTGGTGGAATTGGTGAAAGGTATTTTATTGAGCTTATATTAGTATCAGTTAGAGCCAACCACTTTAGCCTTGTTGAAAAAAGTATATTTTTACCATCAATTGCTATATCATTTATTTTCATAAAATCAAGTTCGCTTGTTTTTTTGCTCCAAGTGATACCATAATTAGTTGATAGCATTATTCCTAAAGGGTAACTGCTTATACAGAATTTTCCACTTGATGCAAAAAATTGCATATTGTTGTTGAGTTCAGAAAAAGTATTTCCATCTTTAGAAACAAAATTTTGAGCAAAGTTTCCTATTGAACTTGGCAGGCTAAAAACAAATAAAAGACTATCATTTGAATATATTCTTGAAGGAATTTGAGTAAATTCAAGTTTCTTTACAAATTCCCATTTTGTTTGAGCTTTTATTTCAAAATTTGACCAAACAATAAGAATAGCAATACAAATTTTTATAGTAATATTTATTTTAAAATTGAGCATTTTGCGTTATTAATATTATTAATAATAACAATTTTTATTAAAATTAGCTAAAATTTTGTTAAAATTAGTGTTTTTTTTAATTTTTTTACAAAAATGAAAAAAAAATCGTTTTTTTGTGAGACGTTTTTGCGTTTCAAGTGTTATCTATATGATGAAGTGGTACAAATTTTAAAAAAGTTTTTTTTTAGTTATGTCTAAAAAGTTTAGCGAACATACCGATATGGAATTAATATATCTCTTGAAAGGGGCTAAACCTGATCAAGAAGGTGCATTTGCTGAAATTTACTCAAGATATTCCAATAGAGTTTATGCTTACTGCATAAAAGTTTTAGGAAGTCAAGACGAAGCTAATGACGTATTTCAAGAAACATTTTTAAAATTGATTGCAACAAAAGACATTTCTGTCGAAATATCAAGTTTGTCTTGGTATTTGATTACTATTGCAAGAAACTTATGCCTAAATAGTAAAAGAAGAAAGAAAGATTTAATAGATTTTTCAGAAGTAAACTTCTCAAGTAATGATGTAAATTATGAAAATAAAGAATTACTTGATTTGATTGAAAAGGCATTAGATATGTTGGAATTTCATGAGAAAGAAATCTTTGTGCTAAGACAATATCAAGGTATTTCTTATGAAGAAATTGCATTGATTATCAAAGATACTGTTGGAAATGCAAGAAATAAATTTTGGCGAGCTAAAGAAAAGTTAAAAGCTATTTTGGCTCCATATACACGAGATATTGAAAATACATTTAAAAATTGAAATTAAAATAATTAGAGTTAATATATGAATTACAGTAAACTTATTCACGAATATCTAGATTTTGGACTCGATCCAAATAGTGAACAAACGCTTTTTAGTCAGCTAGCAACTGATACAGAAGTAAGACACGATTTTAATCTTCAACTTAGAATGCATAAGGCAACTTCAGAAGATAATAAGTTCATTGCTCCACCAATGGCTGTTACAAGTCAGTTGTTTGGCAATTTAGGCTTTTCTATCCCAACAGCCATTATTGCAACTAGTGAAGCTTCAAGACCTATTGCTACAGCACTTATGTCAAGTATTGCAATAGGTGTTTTGAATTTTGTTAGAGATAATTATATTACTATGCTTTCATTTATTGCTGGCTCTGCTATTGCATCTATGTTTATGTTTTGGATTGGTATTGAATCACCTAAAAATCAAAATAAAAATGAAAATAAAAATACTAATTTGTCAAATAAATTAAGCCCAAATTCTCAATTAACTTTCCCTATTTCAAATAGTAAAGAAGTTGAAAATAGTTCTAAAGCCAATATAACCAATAAACATTCTAAAAGAAATAATCAATCTCAGGATTTGGTTTCAACTAATTCTAATTTAGTATTAAATAGTTTGGATAAAGGAAGTGTATTAAATAATACAACTAGTTTGTCTCAAGATTTGATAAAAGAGCTAAAAAGTTCCATTGCAAATGGTGGTTTAAATTTAATTGTTGAAAATGGAAAATCTAAAGATATTACTGATAATAGTACAATTAAACAAACTAATACTAGAATTGATTTTAGTAATTCTCAAAATGAATCCTTATCATTAATTAGAGGAGCATTTGATTATAAAAATATGAGGTTTACAAGAATTGTTTTAGCTGATATACCTGACAACTCAGTTTATATGAGAAGTTTGAGTACAAATGAAGCTAATCCAGGTAATTCTTTTGGGAATTTGATTTTCGGTGGACATCATTATTTCTTTGATAATGTTGCATTCAAAGTTGAGTTAGGATATGAACAATACAATTTGCTAAAATTCAAAGTAGAATCGAACAAAAATGAAACTATAAACGAATCAATTGCTTGGTTTGGAGTTGGTGCAAGTTTAAATGCTAGAGAAGTTTGGTTTGTACCTTATGAATTGTTCCCTTATTTTGACTTTGTTTTAGGAGGTACTACTCAAGGATTTATTGGCAGAAGTCAAGTTGGTATTGAGTTTGTTCCTGAATCAAAAATTGGTATCATATTAGGGTACGAATATGTTAAAATGTTTTACAGAGACAATCAAAATTACAAATCATTAGATAGAAATGGAATTAGTGTGGGAATGAAACTTAGTTTTTAAAAAAGTATTCTAATCTACAATTTGAAATCTCATTAAATTAATACTTTAATGAGATTTTTTTTTTGAAAAATCCAGATTGTGATTTTGAAATATAAACATATAAAACAATCAAGTAATACACTTTGTTATAAATATATAAAATATGGAGTGGGTTTACAATTCAATTTTAAATATTATTC
This sequence comes from Candidatus Kapaibacterium sp., assembly GCA_026390675.1. Classification (GTDB taxonomy): domain Bacteria; phylum Bacteroidota; class Ignavibacteria; order Kapaibacteriales; family UBA2268; genus JAPLFM01. The sequence goes on from JAPLFM010000197.1 coordinate 33,831, forward strand.
CTTAATTTTATTTTGGTTAGACCATTTTTTTTAACTAATTTGAATTTTTGATGAACAATAATGATAATATATGTCTTTTCGTAGAAAATACTAATTAATATTACGTTTTCTTTTGCAAATGATTAATAAAAGTTAATTAATTTATTGAACTTTATTAAGTTAAATATTTAATCTTTAAATGTTTGTATTATAAAAATGAAATGAAAAAAGATAGGATTCTAAATATATTTTTAATGTTAATTTTAATGAGTTATAATTCTTATAGTTTAAAATATAAGTATAATAAAGAAACAGATTTAATACCATTTTCAAAAGGTAATTTTTGGAAGTATGTTAATAATAGAAAACTTAACAACAGAGTGAATGATACAATTATAAAAATTTGTGTAAAAGATACTATTTTACAAAATACTAGATACTGGATAATTGAACAAAGTAATAAGATAGAGCATTATCGTTCACCTTTTTCTTCTGATGATGTATTTACTATAATTTATCCTGATTATGATGAGTTTATAGATTTTCATTTTATCAAAGAAAATAAAGATGGATATTTTGATGAGTATGAATCTGGCCATTCGGTTTTATATAAATACCCTATAAATAAATCAGAATCATATCAAATTGATAACATAAGATATTATAATAACCATAAAAGAAATGTAGATTCAATTTCAAATATAACTGTTAAAGCTGTGTGTGTAGATACTTCAATTGTAGTTTTAAATAAGAAATACAGTAATGTGATTGTTTATTATTTTTCAATAAACGATGGTTTTGTTTTTTATAAAGATTATGTTTCAAAAGGAATAGGCTTAATAAAAAGAGAAATATTTATGCGTCAAATGGGGAATAGTAAAGATGTTAAAGATAGCAGAATTAGATTATTAGATAATTATGAACTTTATGATTACAAAATTAATTAATTCTATATTACAATACAATATGTCTAAAAACTTGATTCAAATTTATTGGAATAATATAAAATTCTTTTTATTGAAAATTCAAATTAATAATGTATTATCTTAAATAAATTATTAATAAATTGATCTGCAATTTTATAAAGTAAACCATCTTTTTACCGAATATTTTTTGTTTAATCTGGCTTTAGTTTGCAAAACAAGTTACATTAAAGTACGTCAACTTTTGATTGAATAAAAAATTCAAATAAAATGTACCATTTTTTGAAATCAAATGAATGTCGTTTCAGACATTATATTTGTAATTCATGAATGTAATTATATTATAAAATAAAATGAGTGAATTTACAATAGTATCTAGTTACCAACCCAATGGTGATCAACCCAAAGCGATATTGTTATTGGTTGAAGGCATAGAAAGTGATACTTCATAAATAAATTCCAAACCATTTGCAAACCGTTTCAAAATGGCTTGCTTGTGATATTTATATTATAACATAATTTAGCACAAATCAATATTCCAATTTATGAAATAATTAGTATATTTCACACAAGTTCTTTTAAAAACAAATGATTTTATATTTGGTTACTTTGAATAGCGTCCAGCTTTAGCTGGATGTAAAAAATGTAGTT
>JAPLFM010000305.1 GCA_026390675.1 Candidatus Kapaibacterium sp.
AATTTACTAGACTTGGATTGAGTAAAATACTTTATTAATTCATTAGTTTCTTTTTTCTTATCTAATAATTTTATTAGTCCTTCAAACGTTTCTCCAGCTTCTTTCCAAAGCATTTCTTGTTGATTCCTCTTGAATTCAACACAATCAAATGATTTCTTCGTCATCTAAAACCTCTTTTGGTGATCTTATTTCTAAATGTTTATACCCATTAAGTAAATTAATGGAATTATATTTTAAAATTCTATTATAATTAACTATGTGTTTGAAATTCCAACTAACTAATAAATCGACATTGTTAATTGTAGCAATTGCAATATGTAAAGCATCATCAGAAAATTTTGGTGAGATTGCTTTGGCATTAATATATTGAAAAGACAAATCTTCAGATTCAGAATTTCTATTAATTATTTGAATGTTTTCTTTTGGTATTTTTTTTAATATCATTTGAATTTTTTCTCCAGCACCTGCAATTTCCTCTAAAACGACATCTGACACTACAGCAATTTTTTTTCCAATAATTATTTCTTCAAACAACTTATTTGAAAATTCTGAAAATTCCTTATCGAAGCACCCCCCAATAACTGATGTGTCGATATATATTCTTAATTTATTCATTGAAAAAGTTTATATTGTTAATCTACTAATACAAAAATAACTAAAATACTTGATTTATAAAAATTTAGCAATTCACTATCCTATAAGTCTTGCGTCTATTTCAAGAGATTTTTCTTGTGCGTTATAGCCGTAGCGGTAGCTTGTGCCTTGCCAAGACCTATCTGATATGCTCATACCACCAGGATAGAAATCACTCACACTTTTCTCATCTACATAGAAACGAATTTGTCCATTTATTAAAGTAGGTATCTTCATATCTCATATAGCTACTCTTACATTTCCTAAGTGGTCTTTTAGATTGTATTGCTTCTTATCTAATGTCATATTTAAAATTACTTATGAGTGTCTTCTTCCATTTCATCCTTCATCATAACAGGATGTAAAAAAAATAACGCTATTATAACTATAGTCACATATTAAGTATAAAGAATCAATTTTATTTATATTTTGGGTTTTTTCATTAGTAGTTATAGTCTTATAAATTTTTTTAAAATGAATTGGTTTATAGTACTTTTCTCTTTCATCTTCCATAGCTTTAAAAATTTTATTAAATTCATAAATTCTATATGAATAATTTTTGTTGTGAATTAAATTCAAATCAATTAAATTTTGAAAAATTGAATCTAATAATTTGTAATATTTTTTATTAATTGGAATTTCATTAGCAATAGATTTATTACTTAAGTAATTAGTTGAATCATTCTCTGAAATTAAACAATATCCAGCTTTAGAAGATAATATACTATCAAAAAGTCCTTTGTTTATACAAGTATCTAATATTCTTTCAAGTCTTTTATTAAAAATCGAGTCTATTTTATATTTATCTAAATTGATATATGGATTTGAACAAAAAATATTAATTGGAAATATTAAAATTAAAATACTCAAATTTATAATTAAAGAATTATAATAATTACTTTTGGTTATCATGAGAGTCCTCGGATTTTTTTTGAGTTTGTTTTATCAATTGATCTTCAGGTATAGGTCTTAATCTACTATTATTAATTAATTTATTAATATCACTTTGAATAGGTAATACTCCTTTACCATAATATGCTCCTATACCTTCTTTTGCTTTATCATTATCAAAAAATAAAGTGTGGAATATTTCATGAATTTGATTGATTAACACATCATATTTTTTATTCATTGTTATTGCATCGCGTTCAGGTGTTGTATAACCTCCATCAGCTGTATGATTTACTTTGTCTTCTTTTAGTTGTGGGTCATGTTTAGCATCAGATTTAGTAAAACTATTTTCAATACTAGTACCATGCATAGGAAAATCTCCGACTTCTAGATCTTTCTCAGGAACTCTCCATTCAATATTACCCTCTCCATCATTTAATTCATCTCTTGACACAAACTTTAGGTCAAACTTAACTTTATAACCTGCATATTCTCCTTCAGTAACTATATTACATTTCAGTTCATTATTTAATGCTCCATTTATATCACAATTCATTTTTTCAACTTCTTGTTTAGTATATTTATCTGAAACTACATAGACAGCTAAAACAGTTATTGTTTTATTAGCTTGGTCAATTATTTTCACACCATTATTTCCGTTCTTATCAATAGCCCAAATAGGATTATTATTAGCATATACATAAGAACTTTGAAAAGCGAAACGGTCTTTTAATTTATCTGGGGTAGGGAATCTGATTATTCTAGGATCAAATATTCTATCTCCAAAATCCAAACTATTTCCAGTTCCTTTTAGCTCATTATCCATCTCTTTACCATTATATCCATACCTACTACTTCCGCTACTCCAGCTTCTATCACTTATAAGCATTCCGTAAGGGTAATAGTCGTTTACTGCTTTCTCATCTACCACAAAAGGAGCTTGTCCACGAGTTACAGTAGGTATCTTCATATCTCCTATAGCTACACGCACGTTTCCTAAGTGGTCTTTTAGTTCATATTGTTTTTTGTCTAATATACGTTTAAAGTTCTTCTTAATTACATCTTCTGTAAGTGCGTCTAAGTAGTACAAATTTGCTTCATCTGGTTTACGAGTTACAAATCTTCCTTGCTGTTCATTTCCGTATATGTGCCACTCTGAGAGTTTTGGCATTTTGCTAATGTCGGAAACATTAGCATGTTGGCTAAGTGAAGCATTTACAAAAGGCATATTACTACCTAATCTTCTAAGCCAAGGTTCTTAGCAGTATATTTTTCAGATATTTTAAAATCATTATCTGGTTTAAATGAATTTTTACAATTAAAAGATAAACTTATTAGATTTTGATACTGATTTCTAAATAAACTTTTTGAATAATTTATAAAATACTTATTTTGAACTTCAATAATATCAAATTGTAAGATTAAATAACTATTTTCATAATTCCATATAATTGATATCAATGATTCTAATTCGCTCCTTGGAGACTCGTGAACTGTTTCATATATTTTGAAATTATTCCCATAAGTTTTTAATAATAATTTGAATATTGGTTTTACATTTTCAATAATATATTTATTATTTATATACTCATTATGTATAAACTCTAATTTTTTTTCAAAATAAATATGATATACATACTTTTGATTATCAACATAAAATGTAAATTTATTAAATGTTGAATCATTAAATATTTTTTTAAAATCACCTTCATCTGACCATCCATTTTGATCATTTATTTCAATATTTTTTAGTCTGTCATATCTTTCTAATTTTTCACCTAAATAGTTAGGTTCCAATTTTATAATTTGATTTGGAATCCTTATTTTTTCATATAATTTAATATGCTTCTCAACTTGATAAGTTGGTGGATATTGCGGTTTCATTAACCATACAGCTATATAAAGTATGGTAATTTTATAAAGCATAAAAATTGATAATATTATAAAAAAAACAAGTGAAAAAATTTTTATTTTTTTATTTAATTTAATTTTCATAAGTAATAATATTTTAATTGTGAATTATCTTTTGGGATAAATTATATTAACAATAGGTCTATAGTAAATCCATCCATGGTTATCTTCAATTTCAATATTTGGAAGATTACTAAAAAAAGAAAACGGATTAATTTGTTTTGTCCCATAGAATTTTAATTGATTGTAGGATGTAATAGTTTTTTCCACTTTCAATTGCTCAGTAGTAATTTTATGTTGGGTAAAATTACCAAAAGTACCTTCTAAGCCTTTAAACATATTAGATGTTAAACCGGGTATTCTAATAGAAGCCCCTAAAACAGTTGCATCATTTTCAATAAACGTGTGTTCAATAGAAACAGATTTCAAACTATAAATTTTGGTTACAATTTCTGGGTCTAAAGGAGTAGATAAAGAAACTACTTTGATTGTTACTTTCCCTTGATAATGTTCATTTAAAATAATTGCAGTTCTCATTGCAACATCTCCACCGAAACTATACCCAAGTAAAGTTATATCTTCATTAGAATGATTTTCATCATGTTTGTTAATAATAATTTCAGAAATCCTTTCTGCTTCTTTTTGCCTATTTTCAGCATTAATGGCATTATCAAAATCATTCTTCCAAGGTATCATCGTAAACGCTTCATTTTGCTTATCTTTTTTTGAGGATTTAAATTCTACAATATCTCTTGTTCCGTCTTTTAGACCTTTATTTGTTTCAAAATCATTTGGATTTTGATCTGTTCCCCCATAGCCATAGCTATCATTACCATAAGGATCTTTATTAAATAATGGATTTCCAGAGAATATTGCATACCCACTTTCATGTGGTTTTACTACTGGGTCGGTATTCCATCTTTTCATACTCGAGTTATTAACTTCCCAGAACTCTGCGGTGTGGTGGTTGCCACTTGCGTCTATTTCAAGAGATTTTTCTTGTGCATTATAGCCGTAGCGGTAGCTTGTACCTTGCCAAGATCTATCTGATATACTCATACCACCCGGATAGAAATCACTCACACTTTTCTCATCAACATAGAAACGAATTTGTCCATTTATTAAAGTAGGTACTTTCATATCTCCTATAGCTACTCTTACATTTCCTAAGTGGTCTTTTAGTTCATATTGTTTTTTATCAAGTATTCTAAAGAAATTCTTCATATTGGTTACTCCCTCCCCGTTTTAAAGTCTTGACGAGACTTTGAAACATTGGGGTAGGGCTGGGGTGGGGTTCTTAGCGTATTCCCAGCTAATTTAAACACTTCATCTTTAAATTTAGTAACAATCATATTTCCAATTTATTAACTACGTACATCACAATATTTCACATATTGCAAGATTGTTTGATTATTTTATTCTAAAATAAGAAATATTTCACTCAATTCAAACCCATGTATAAATTATCTGAAATAATTGTCTAAATCATTGATTATTGAGATAACACAAATTCCACATATTAATTAATCACGAAGTTAATCAAAAAGAATCATAATTCATAACTCATAATTCATAATTGCTTTGCAAACCGTTTTAAAATTGATTCCATTGTGTTAGATTCATTTTCCATATTTTCGATTAAAATTTAAAAACTTATAAAAGGAAAAATATGGAAACATCATTCCAAAATCGAATTACCGAAAAACAATCTTACGAAACTGAAATAGAGTATAGATTGTTTGTTCAGTTTGTTCTTTCCGGTTCAATTAAACAAGTGTTAAGTTCAAACTTTTGTAAAGTAAGTGAAAAACAATTACTTTATCTTGCCAAACAAAATCATTGGAAAGAACGAAATAAACTTGCTCAAAAAGATACAATTTTATTCATTATAGAATCTAATTTGGAAAATTTGTTAAGGATAAACACTAAAGATTTTGAAAATGCAATAGCCTGTTCAGAAAAAATGTCAAATATGATGGAAGCCTTAATCGAACATCTTCCTTCAAACATGGCTGGAATTTCACAAACAGTATCAAAAGAACCTATGAAAATATTAAGATATGTAAATAGAGTAAATCAGTTTATAAGATCTTACTACTCCATCAAGAAAACATTGAATTCAGTAATTGAAAGTTATGGAGTAAACTTAAAAGACTTAGATCCAATTATAGATTCAATTAATTTTGGTGAAAAATACGATAACATAGAAAGTGAATTTACTGAAGCTGAAAAAGCAACTTTCAAAGTTGATTTAGAAAATACAGTTAAAAATACTTTTCAAAATCTTTATCAACAAGATGAACAAATTGCTAATATACCAATCCCAAAGTTAGAAATTAAAGAAAAAGAAATCATAAATTCAAATCCTGATAATGTTGATATTGACAAATTATTGAAACAAATGCGAAAGGAAGATGACATATTTGTAGCAAAAAGAAATGCCGAAATAGACAGAAAAGCAAGAGAAGAAAAGCACCAAAAATTATGAAAAAACGCAAAATCACTGCAAAAATTGAAATGAATGTTTTAGCTCCCTCTCCGCTCGGAGAGGGTCGGGGTGAGGTTTCAAAGCAATGTTGCTTGAAATACAAATGTCCTGATTTTGGGGAGCACTTCAAAATGCTAATGTCAGACGCATAATCATGCGTCTCTACGAATACAAAATACTAATCCTGGATTTTTCGTTTCACTCAAAATGACTGCACATCTCCCAATTTTAGGACATAAACATTAAAGGTATTTTTATGTCAATTAAAAAACAATCTCGTTATGTAAGAGATGATATTAAAAAAGAGGCTCTTCGCCTTTATTTTAAAGAAGGATTATCTGTAGAAGAGATTTTATTGCTTCACCCAGGTCCTTCTTCAAGAACGGCATACTATTGGATTAGTAGTTATCGTAAAAAGTATTTTTCAAAGAATCAGACGGTAATTTATAAAATGGATACTTTAAAGGATGTCAAGCCAAGTAAAGGTTTTAAAACTAGTAAGCAAGAGCTATTGTATTTGCGTACAGCGATGCGTATTCCTTTGTTAATCGAAGAATTAAAAAAAAAAGGCAAGATTCGATTTTAGATTTAATTAAAGCCTTGAATACAGAATATGATGTACCAGTAATGCAATTGTGTAAATATTTTTCAATACACCGAAGCCATTATTACTACTGGCTTAAACGTCATCAAAGTAAGAAAAGTATTGAAGACAAAAAGATGGAAGTTGAATTGATATGGTTATATGATCATTATGAGATGATTTATGGCTATAGAAGGTTGCATATCGAGTTAGAAAAGAAAATGAAAATAAAAGTTAATATTAAACGAGTACATAGATTATGCAAGCAATTAGGTCTTTCCTCAATAATAAGACGTAAGAGAAACTTAGGGTATAATACTTTTAAGGAACAAATAAGTGAAAATATATTAGGTCAAAACTTTAATGCATCTGCACCGAATCAGAAATGGGTAACAGATATAACTGAGACAAAAGTTGGTAATAACAAACATTACATTTGTGTAGTACAAGACTTGTTTAATAGGGAAATTACTTCATATAGTGTGTCAAAAAGAGCAAACACAGAATTAATTAGTGATGCAATTCTAAAAGCTTTTAATAAAAACAAAAATGTAAAAAATATTATAATTCATAGTGATCAGGGGACACAGTTTACATCATATAAATATAAAGAGTTATTAAAAGAACATGAACAAATACCAAGTAATTCTAGAGCAGGGAATTGTTTAGATAATGCAGTAGTAGAGAACTTTTTCAGCCATTTAAAGACAGAGATGTTGTATATAAATGAAATAAAAAGTGAAAAAGAATTATTAGAAAGTATCAAAAGATATATTTATTTTTACAATAACAAAAGAGTACAAATTAAAACAAAGAAAACTCCATTGGAGCTTCGAAATGAATATTATGAAAATTATTACGAAAACAATAAATCGAATGTAAATTAACAATTTTTATTAAAAAGCGTCCTAATTTTGGGGAGCACTTCAGATAAAAAAATATGAAAAAACGTAAAATCACTGCAAAAATTGAAATAGATTGTTTTACTCCCTCTCCTTAGTAAGGAGAGGGCTGGGGTGAGGTCTCTTAGTAATGTTGCTTGAAAAACAAATGTCCTGATTTTGGGGAGCACTTCAAAATGCTAATGTCAGACGCATAATCATGCGTCTCTACGAATACAAAATACAAATACTGGATTTTTCGTTTCACTCAAAATGACAAAAAAATATAAAAAAAACGCTAAATCACTGCAAAAATTGAAATGAATAAAATCAACTAATAGTATTAAAAATATAGAGTTAAGTTAAATTTATATTGAAAAATAATCGGTACAGTTTTGCTTAGCTAAACTAAGATACTAAAAATTAGATTCGTCTCTCCAGCTTTTTATCTTCCAAATAGAGAATGTATTTAATCGAGTTAGTTCTATTGTGGCTCTGCCTTGGATTTGAATTATATCAGAAGGTGAAAAAACAACTCTTAGACTAAAACCACGTGAGATTTCTCTAAAAGTGGTGTCACCATAAGAAATAACACTTTCATTCCAAACCAAATCCATATTTTGAGCTGCTGTAAAAAGTCTGTAAGTGGTTAGCATTTCTTGTTCACGGTTCCAAGATTGATCTATCCCCTTGTCATTGTTTTTGTATGTAAAGATAAAATTATCTTCGAGCAAATTTCCATAAACAACTGAGTCTTTAAATTGATAAGCATATTTCCAGTTCTGAAATATACCATCAACAGTTGTTTTATCACCCAAAAATCCATGATTGTTCGTACCACTATTCAAAGCTGGAGCAAATGGATTGTTGCAAGATGTAACTAAAAAAAGCAATATGATAATAAGTATTTTCAATTATTGATAAATAAAGTTTTTTCACATTCAAAATTTTAACTAAATTAGTTAATTAATTATTAATATTAAAGAAAAATGAATTTAGATGAAATAATATCATATTTTAAAGCAAATAAAAATCAAAAAAATATAGAAGGAATGGCGAGATTTGGTATTGATTCCTCCAATGCTTATGGTTTAACAGCACCACATCTAAAAGACTTAGCAAAAAAAATCAAGAAAAATAATGAGCTTGCTATAAAGCTTTGGAATTCAAATATTCACGAAGGTAAAAAACTTGCTATATATATAACTGATTATAAGAAATTTCCTGAAGATTTAGCTGATAAATGGGTTTCAGAAACAAATTCTTGGGACTTATGTGATGACTTATGTAGCAAAGTTTTAAGCAAAACGGACTATTGTTCTGAAAAAGTTTATAAGTGGGTAGAAAGTGATGATGAGTTTATCAGAAGAGCAGCATTTGCTTTAATAGCAATGATGATTGTTCATAGAAAAAAAGATAGAGATGAGGAGTTTTTACAGTATTTACCTTTGATGATTGAATATTCAACTGATGAACGAAATTTTGTAAGGAAAGCAATCAATTGGGCTTTAAGAACATTTGGCAAAAGATCACACTTTTTAATGCCAATTGCCCTTGATACAGCTTATAAAATGATTGAAACATTTCCAAATTCAAAATCTGCAAAGTGGATAGCTAAAGATGCTATTAGAGAATTAGAAGAAAAAAAAGCATTGAAAAATGCAAGATTAAATAATTTATAGGATACTTTTTATGGGATTAAATGAAACTTTTTCTCCAAATTTCAATGTTAACTTATTGAAATTAACCAAAGATATGAAGTTCTGGGCTTGGTACACAATTATATCAGGTGGTTTGGCTTGTCTTAGTATTTTTGGAGCATTGATTGGAGTTCCTCAACTTATAGCAGGTTTGAGGCTTAAAGATTCTATTGATGACTTTGAAGCATATTTAAATTCAGGCAACTTAGAAAATATTGAACATGCTATAGAAAAGCAAATGAAATATTATAGTACAATGAAAATAATTGTAATTGCTTCGTTGATTCTAGTTGTGGTTATTTTGTTGGTTGTAATAATATTTGGTGCTTTTTTTGCAAAACAAATAATGAATGCCAGCCAGATGAGTTAGACTTTTATTTGAAAATATATGGGTAATTAATTTGCCCATATATTTTATAGTCAAATTATTTTTTTGGTTTTTTAATTCTTAATCCAGCTTGCTTTACTTGTGAAACACAGAACCAACCTTCAGGAATTGTTATTGATTTTGTATTTCGATTTAAAATATTTGTCCTAACATTAGCAGGTGGTGTCGCAAATAAGCCACCATTTGTAGTTTGCTTAAAAACTTCTAACAAAAAAGAATAAGTATCACTATTAATAGATATTAATTGCATACTTATAGTATCATTTTCGAAGTAAGGAGTTCTGTCAGACTTGTTAATAGTCTGTCTCATTGGTTGAATAAATGGTAAACCATCTGCACCATCACCACTAAATGCACCATCTTGGATTATATCAGAATTTTTCAAAGTATTAATTGAGTCATTTCTTGAAGATTTTACCCAATAAAAATCAAAGTTATCTATTGTGTTTTTAAAGTCTTTAGAATAAAATTCTGCTCTTAATCTTTCAGTGTTTGAAAATGGACTTGGATCACTTCTTACTTTAATTGAATCAATATTTGGGACTCTATTTACTTTTGAATTTGAATAAAATTCTTCACCTTTATACGTAATAGACAATTCATAATTCCTACCCAAAGCACAAAAGGAGTCTGCTGGGTTTGGAGTATAAGAGTAATTCCCATTGCTTTCTTCAGCAAAAATAAATGTATTTCCGTTATCATCTCTAAGTTTGACAATTGCTCCCAATGCACTATTAGCTTTTGAGTTGTCAAAATATGGATTTGACATTGTTAGTTTAATGTTTTGTTTTTGAGGTAGATTATTCACAAATGCGTCAACAACTAATTGAGAAACACCAGCATCTAAGCTAACATCAATTTTATCTTCACATGAATTAAAGATAAAAGCTGAAATTATTAATATTAAAATTTTGATATTCATTTGTTTTTCCTTTTAAATTAGAATGAGAAATTCCAAGCAACTGATGGAATAATAGAACCTATAATTGAGTATTTGATTGCTTCTGTCATACCTGGATTATCTGGATTTTGTTGAAAAAACACAGAAAAAGCATTTCTTCTATTGTAAACATTATAAACTGAAAACACCCAGTAAGATTCCCATTTACTACCTTCGGTTTTATCAGGTCTATATGTTACTGATAAATCTAATCTATGGTAATCAGGAAGTCTGTAATTGTTTCTACTATCGAAAGAATTATGAGGTAATATATTACCTTGCACTTCTAATCTATTAGTTGGAAAAGTAGCTGGAGTGCCAGTAGCAAATACAAAATTTGCTGAGAAATTCCAATTTTTAGTATAGTCATAATTGGCAACTAAACTCAAATTATGCAATTTGTCATATCTATTAGCAAACCAATCATTTTTATTTAAACCATCAACTAGCCTTTCACTACGTCCCAATGTATAGCTAATCCAACCATTCAAAACACCTTTGTTTTTTTTGATAAATAGCTCTGCACCATAAGAACGACCTTTACCATTCATCAAATCAGCTTCAATTAATGGATTTAAAAACAAATTAGCATCATTGATATAATCTAATTGATTTTGAGTCGATTTGTAATATAATTCAAGACTTGCTTCATAGTCATTTTCAGAAAAGTTTCTGAAATAACCTAAAGCAACTTGGTCTGCTATTTCAGGTAAAATATTATTTGTTGAAGGAGTCCATACATCTAAAGGAGTAGATGCAGTTGTGTTTGATACTAAATGTAAATATTGACTCATTCTATTGTAACTTGCTTTTAAAGTAGAAACTTCATCCAATTCCATTTTAGCTGAAAAGCGTGGCTCTAAATTAGAATACGTTTTGATAGTTTCATACATTTTATAATCTTTGGTTCCAATAACCGATTTTCTAATACCAGGAGTAGTATCATTGAATTGATATGAAGTTCCCTCTCCCATATAGTTGTAATTTGAAAATCTCAAGCCATATTGAACAGATAAACCATCAATCAATTCTTGTTCATTATCTACATAAACTGCACTTTCCAAAGCATATCTATTTTTTAAATCAATATTATTAGATACTCCTTCACTTGCAAAAGTTGCATTACCTAGTACAAATTCATAAAAAGTACTTTGTCCACCAAACTTCATTGTATTTGTAGTATTAATATAATAAGTAAAATCAGGTTTGAAGCTATAATTGATAATCTTCGAATTGTTTGTAAACTTATTACCAACTTTATTTCCAAATTCTAAAGTGTAATCATAGTTACTATAAAACAAAGTTGAGTTTAAAAATAAGTCATCACTAAACAAATGATTCCACCTTAAAGTAGAAGTAGTATTGCCCCAATTAAATTGAAATCCTGCACCAAATACATCTCTACCCATATAGGCAGATAAAAACACTTTGTCATTTTCATCAAATTGGTAGTTAGCTTTTAAAGTTAAGTCATAAAAATTAAATTTTGCATCACTTAAAGCATCACTTAAAAAAGGTTTTGCAAGTACATCTATATATGACCTTCGTGCAGCAATAATGAATGAACCTTTATCTTTTACAATAGGAGCTTCAATCGAAAGTCTACTAAAAATCAGCCCAATTCCACCAGTAACTGTTAGTTCTTTATTATTTCCATCTTTTAATCTTACATCTAAAAGTGAAGACAATCTGCCTCCATACTCTGCTGGGATACCACCTTTTACCAATTTCACATCTTTTACAGCATCAGGATTAAACACTGAAAAGAAACCAAATAAGTGAGATGAATTGTAAATTGGAGCTTCATCAAGTAATATTAGATTTTGATCTATACCACCACCACGAACATTGAAACCTGATGCACCTTCTCCTACTGTAGAAACTCCAGGTAAAAGTTGAATACTTCGAATGACATCCACTTCACCTAATAATGCAGGAATTTTTTTAATATCAGCCATTTCAATTTTGATAGTACTCATTTCAATCATCTTTATATTACTATTTTCTTGTTCAGCAGTAACAACTACTTCTTTAGAATCTTTACTTTTTAATTGAATATCAAGCTTTGTATTGCTTTCTAAATCAATCTCTTTAGCCATAATTTCATATCCAACATAAGATATTAAAAAAGTGTATTTACCTTTAGGAATCGAAATTGAATAAAAGCCATAAGCTTACAATAGCATCAATTAATACTTCACCATCAGCTGCACTTTTTACATAACCACTTAATATTACTTTTTCAGACATTTCCATTTCTGATTTAGAAACATTTAAAGATAATAATGTTAAAAATAAAATAAAAAATAACTTATTTATATACTTCAAATCAAATCCTATGTATTTCAATATTTACAATAATTATATACTAATAACGATGATATTAATATTATATTATACTATTATTAAATTATTTTTTGTATTTTTGAAAAAATACTGAGTTAAATATGAAATATAAACTTCTTTTAGAACTAATTCCACTGATAGAGGAATTTGAAAAAGACAATAAATTTACTAATAAAAATGAACTTTTAAATTTCGTAACTTGGATTAACACTAAGTTTGAAATTAATAATTTTGAGAATATTGATAATTTGGTAGATAATGAAAGAATAGAAGTAACAATAAGCAGACTTATTGGCTTTATGGGTAGATACGCCAAATTTTATATTAAAAAAGCATTGGATGGAACAGCATTGCAAAGTATGGAAGAATTTACCTTTTTAGCCACTTTACTGCAATCTGGAAATATGACAAAAAGTGAACTTATAAATAGGAACCTTATGGAAAAACCAACTGGGATGGAAATCATTAATAGATTAATTTCGAATGGTATGATACATCAAATAGAAAGTGAAGTTGATAAAAGAAGTAAAAATCTTAACTTATCTGAATTTGGTAAAACATCATTATTTACTGTATTTGGAAGTATAAATATGGTTGCAGATCTTGTTGTTGGTGAGCTAAATAAATTTGAAAAAATACATTTTGCTCAATGTTTATTAAAGTTGGATAACTTCCATCACACAATCTTTTTTAATAACAAAAACGATTCAATCGAAAAATTGTATAATTCCAAAAGGAGTATAAAACCACTAATATAACTTCATTTAACTTCTTTTAAATTAATTTATTTACATCAATTACTTAATAAGTATTTTAAATAGGATATTTGTAGATTTCTGAATTTGAACTTATCATAATTATATTTTAATAATCTAATGTAAATAAGTCTTCTTCATATCATATAAACATAACTTTTAATTAAGAATATCATATTAACCCAAATAATTCATTAGCATAATTTTCTAATGCATTGCATTAGGAAATTATGTTGTTAACTATATGAAATATATTGATTAAGTAATATAAAAAATGATTATTTTTCGAATACTTCTTTGTAACAATTAATTATCAT
>JAPLFM010000083.1 GCA_026390675.1 Candidatus Kapaibacterium sp.
TATACAAAACCTCCACTTTTTGAGTGGAGGTTTGTAAATTTCTTATACCAAAGGGATAAAAGGATAATAGAAAAAAAAACAGAAAAATCTAAAATACTTTTGGGTGGAACAATAAGTGTTAAATAAAGAAAAACTTAATTACAATTCAATATTTAATTTTCCTTCATTATATTTATGTACTATAATTGAAATAAACTCCTGAAATGGTATCCCTTTTTCAATAGCTTTATTTTGAATTTTAGTTCTATCCATATAACTCAAATTAATTTCTACTTTATTTAGATGATTAATTGTGTTTAGAGCATATTGTTCATACTTTTTATTTTCATCATAATTTGGATTTGGCTGCCAATCTAATTCATGAAGAGATTCTATCATTTCTTTTTCTTCTTCATCTATATATTCAATATTATTCATTATTATCACCTAAATATTTTTTAGTTGCTTTTCTATCAGGATAAATTGTTTTTAAGAAAATTGTATCACCATTTAAAACAAAAGGTACTGTATAAATATAATTTTTTATACGAACTAAAAATAACATTTGTTGTGGATACTTGAATTTATTGGGATGATCAATTGTTTCTATCAGACCACCATTGTTAATTGCAAGTACGATTTCCTCAAAAGAAATATTCCTTTCTTTTTTCAGAATATTATTTTTACTTTCATCCCATTCAAAGATTTTCATATTCGTAGATACGATTGAAAATATGATAAATTGTAATTAAATACAAAACCTCCACTTTCTGTGTGAGGTAGATATTTTTAACTTTGGGTTAAATAATATGCTCTTATGATATTATTAACTGCTTGGTTGGAATTGCTACCCTTAGACTTTAGCCACATTGCTAAATCTTCATCAATTTTAAAAGTGAAATCTACTTTGGGATTGTGAGAAACCAAATCAGCATCTGCCCAATAGCTTTGATCTGTTTCTGGAATATCTGAATAATCTATCTGTTTGTTATTTCTTTTTGAGATTCTTTTTATATCAGTTTTTGATTTTATCATAATAGATTTCCCTTTCATTTTTATTTGCTTGACGAGCAGATATTATTCTTATTTTGTTATTTCTCAATGTCCAAACTACTACAATTACTAAATCTAATAAAATACCCAAACCAATTAACCTATCTTCGCCATAATCTTGTCTTAAATCTTTTTTAATAAGCATTTCATTTTCAAAAACTTTAGGAATGTCATTAAAATCAATACTATGTTTAGATATATTGCTTAAATTTTTGTCACTATCCCAATCAAAAATTAATGACATAATTTATCCCTTTGTTGTATTTACAAAAATACAATGATTCAAAATGAAAACAAAACTTTTTTAAAAAAGATAACAATCAAAACCTCCACTTATTGAGTGGAGGCTAACAAATTTCTTATCCCAAAGGGATAAAAGGTTTATAGGAAATAAACAAAATTATAACCTACGACCCTGAAAGGGTCGAACAATTCAGACACTTAAAGATAAAACCTTGCTATAAACATATCACCCCTTTGGGGTGAAAAACCAAACCTCCACTTTTGGGGTGGAGGTTTACATTTAATCTCTTTTCAAAAGTGAAACAAATGATTATAGGAAATAACTTTATTACGATCTACGACACCTTTGGGGTCTAACAGTTCAAAACTAATAATAGCAACTTGGGGTCTCACAGTTCAAAACTAATAATAGCAACTTACTATAAACATATCACCCTTTGAGGTGAAAAACAATTTTACTTATATTTTCTAAATCATTTTCCAAATAATATATGAAGAATAATTGAAAGTAACCAAGCACAAGTTAAAACATAATGCAATGTTACCCATTTTATTATATTTTTAACCCAAATTTCATCTTCAATATTTTTATCAGGAGAACTATTAATATGAACTAATGTTTTTTCAAGCTCCTTTAATCCAAAAACAATATATTTATTTATACTGTATTTTGAACCCCTAAATTTTGCATTTAATATCATAATATTGAAATGTGAGATAAAATAGATACCTTGAATTGCATAAAATTTATAAAGTAAGTAGTTATTTATTGTTCATATTCTTTTATTATCAATGCTTCTTCGTGTTGGTTTAGTTCTCTTTTTCTGCGAGCCATTACTATTTTGGCAACTTCCAACGCTTTACTTACTTTGTAAATAGGTCCATTAGACTTGCCACCCCAAGAAAAAGAAGGAATGTAATTTGGTAAAAATCCTGGTACAACCAAAATTCCACAAATACCAGCAACTGTACCTGTATTGAATTGTGTGTTTATAGCAGATTTGGTATGATCACCACAAAACAAACCTAAAAACATTCTACCAGTTTCGAAATCTTTATCTTTGATTCTCAGATTAATATTAGCATAAGTATTTTTCAAGTCAGATGTATTTGTATCTGCTCCAAGATTAACCCATTCAGAAAGAAATGAATGACCTAAAAAACCCTCGTGTTGTTTATTAGAATATGCTTGGATAATCGAATTCTCAACTTCTCCACCAATTTTGCACCACTCACCAATACTTGTTTTCTCGTATATTTTAGCACCTACTTTGATTATAGTATTTTTACCAATATAACAAGGTCCTATAATAGTTGCTTGAGCCATTATTTTTACTTTGTCATCAATTATTATCGCACCTTCACTAGCATCTAAAACAACGTTTGGTAAAATATTGACATTTTTGCCAAAGAAAATATTTTTACTATTAATGAATGCTCCATTTATTTGAACTTTTTCAATCTTATTATCTTTCTCAAAAAGTAAAAAATCGTCATTAATTGCTTTTTCATTTAAATAAATTGCATCCCAAAGATATTGAATTATATCAGCTTCTGTAATTTCAAAAGATAAAATATTGAAATCTCCGCCATCGTATTTTGCAAAAGTAAAGTTATCTTTTGTAAACTCAATTGTAGAATTTTCATTTTCAGAAATATGTTTAATAAGTAATAGGAATGAAGCTCTATTTGGTACGAAATTGGATTCAACTTCTAAAACTTTACTTTTAACTTCTAAATTTACAATTTCAAATCTAGTTAAAAATGAATTTATTTTATCACTTTCAGAATGGAAAGTAAATTTACCTTCAGGAACTAACCTTTTCCATTTTTCAAATATTCTTAACGCACCACATCTTAATTCAAAAAGTGGATGAAGAATTGAAAATGGATAAAAATTTTCATTTAACTGTGTGTCTTTAATAAGAATATTCATTTTTTATTCAATTTGATTTATATAAAAACAAATTTAGTTAAATTTTTTTAGTAAATAAACTATATTAACACAAATTGTTATTCTAAATCAAATTATTTACTTTAAAATACTTCTATAGCAAAAAATCAAAGTAAAAAAGGATAAAATGTCTGAAGCTATAAAGTTAATGTTTGCTGATATATCAAAAGATTATGACAAGATGAATACAGTTCTTTCTTTTGGTATTCACCATTTGTGGAGAAAAAAAGTAGTAAAGCTTTCAGGAATAAATTCAAATTCAAAAATATTAGATTGTGCTTCTGGTACTGGTGATTTGGCTTTGGAGTTTAAAAAAACTGCAATAAATGGGGAAGTAGTAGCAACAGATTTTTGTGTTGAAATGTTAGATTATATCAAACCTAAAGAAGAAAAATTAAATCTTAAAGTGAAAACAGAATTTGCTGATGTAATGAATTTGCAATATTCTAATAATTATTTTGATGTATCAAGTATTTCTTTTGGAATTAGAAATGTAGATGATCCGAAAGTTGGTATTTCAGAAATGGCAAGAGTTGTAAAATCTGGAGGTAAAGTAATAGTATTGGAAACAGGTCAACCCAAAGGCATTATGAAACTATTTTACAAATTATATAGTAAAAAAATAATGCCTTTTTTAGGGAATTTAATTGCTAAAAACGAAGCAGCTTATACTTACTTACCGCAAACTGCATCAAAATTTCCTTATGGTGAGAAGTTTGTAGAAATAATGAGATCAACTGAGAAATTTATAGATATTAAAGCATACCCTGTTACATTTGGAGTTGCTTATATTTATGTTGGAATTGTAAAATAAAAAATTTATAAAATTAATTTAAGGTACTAATATGGCTTTAGAAGCAAAAATAAATGAAGAAATCAAAACTGCAATGAAAAGCGGTGAAAAGTTAAGATTGGAAACATTAAGATCTATTCGCGCTGCAATAATTGAATTTGCAAAAAGTGGATTAAATAGAGAAATGAATGAAGCTGATGAATTGAAAATGTTAAATAACATTGCCAAAAAGAGAAAAGATGCCATTACAATGTATAAAGATGCAAATAGAATGGAACTTGCAGAAAAAGAATCTGCTGAATTAGCTGTAATATTGGAATTTTTACCTGCACAACTTTCAGAAGTAGAAGTAAGAGCTATTATCATGAAAATTAAAGAGGATTCTGGTTCAGTTGATATGAAAGATATGGGAAAAGTAATGGGACCCTCAATGAAAGCATTAAGTGGCAAAGCTGATGGTGGATTAGTTCAATCAATAGTAAAAGAAATTCTTGGTGGAAATTAAATGTTGGGAAATAGTTTGTACGAAAATCAAACAAAAAATGAAATTACTGATTTGGAAATTGAATCATTAAAGCAACTCGAATATTTTAATGTTTTAAGTAAAATCTCTACTTATACCTACTCTGAATTAGGAAGAAATATAATTGAGAAAACTTTGCCAAAAAATGACGTACTTTGGTTAAATAGAGAACATTCGTTAATTAATGAAATGATTAATTTGATTACTACAGATGATTTTCTACCAATAGAGGGGTTAAATGATGTTAAAACTAAATTTCACAAATCTAAAATTGAAAATGCAGTCCTAAATACAAGTGAAATTTTAAATATTAAAGATACTATTAGAGTTAGTAGATTAGTAAAACAGTATTTCAAATCTAGAAATGAAAAGTTTACATTTTTGTATGATTTAACAAGTTCACTTCACGAGAATAGAATGCTTGAAAAACATATTGAAGAAGCGATAGACGAAACAGGTGAGATTAGAGATAATGCTTCAAAAGAATTGAGTAGAATTAGAAGAGAAATAAAAGAACATGGTGCAAGACTTCGCAGTAGGTTAGAGAAAATATTGAAAAAAACAGTAGAAGATGCTATTGTTCAAGATGATTTTTATTCAATTAGAGAAGGAAGATTTGTTCTGCCAATTAAGGCATCTAATAAAAGGACTTTACCTGGGATTATTCATGGAATTTCTCAAACAGGTCAAACAGTTTATCTTGAGCCAACTGAAATAATTGAAATGAATAATAACCTTTCAATTCTTCAAAATGAGGAATTGAGAGAAATTCATAGAATATTATCTAATCTGACTGCAGAAATTGGTAGCAATTCTGAAAGTTTTTTATACTCAATTGATATTCTAGCTTTAGTTGATTCATTAATAGCTAAAGCTAGATATGCTCTTGATTTTGGAGGAATAAAGCCAGAAATCAATGATATAAATGAAATATATTTAGGTAAAATTTATCATCCAATATTAAGACAAAAGCTAACCAAAAAACAAGTAATTCCACTTTCAATTGAATTTCAAGATGATAAAAGTGGACATTTGATTTCTGGTCCAAATGCAGGTGGTAAGACAGTAGCACTTAGGGTGAATGTAAGACTAATTATAGAAAAATATTTACTTCGATAGGAGATCATCAATCTATTGACAATAATTTATCTACTTTTAGTTCTCAATTAACTTCTATCAAATCAATACTAACTGAAGCAACTAAATCTTCAATAGTATTGATTGATGAGATACTTTCAGGAACAGATCCACAAGAAGGTTCTGCACTTGCTTGTGGAATTTTAGATACATTTTTGGAATATCAATTGTTTTTTATAGTAACTACACACCAATCATCATTAAAGACTTATGCTTTGAACAAAAGTGTAATTGCAAATGCTTCATTGGAATTTGATGAAATTAATTTAAAGCCAAGTTACAAGTTTCTTTCAGGTATTCCAGGTAATAGCTATGCTTTTCATTTGGCTCGCAGTATTGGTATGGCTGCGAATGTTATTCAAAGAGCTGAATCATATTTGGGAAGTAAGCAACAAGAATTAGAAGAAAGTATTGCAATGTTATCAAAATATAGATTTGAAGCTGAGAATTCAAAAATTGAATTAGATAGATTGAAACTCGAAAC
>JAPLFM010000267.1 GCA_026390675.1 Candidatus Kapaibacterium sp.
AAGAAATCTAAAAGAAGTGTTAAATAAATATCGTCTAAATTTGACAAAAAACACACTTTGGAAAACTTATTTGGAAAATTTTTCCAAATTGCGAGAGCAATTTGTCTTCCGCCATCTTGATTTTGGTTTTTGCGAGGTGGGGTTCTTAACAATGTTTTTTGAAAGTCAAAGGTTTTAAAGATGTCCGACATCTAAACAGAAAATATACCCTGAAAGAAACGATTGTCTCGAGTTCAGGGTGACAAAAATAAAAGTAAAAACTTAAATTGTTCTATTGAACCCTACTAGGTAAAAGACTTAATATAACTTGTAATACTTCGGTTTGCATGCCTTGTAATGAATATTTTGCTACAAGTACTGCAAGTGGAACTGATAAGAATAATACAACTAACCCTATAGCTACTTTAAATTGAAAACTTAATGAAAATATATTAGTTTGTGGTGCAATTCTAGCAAGCAAGGCAAGTGCTAGATTAGTTAGAAACATAGCAACTAATAGTGGTGAAGCTAATTTAATGCCTAACATTAAAACAGTTGTAGCCATTTTTGTTAAAAGTAAAACAGTAGTTTGAGATATTTCAAAAGTTGTTAATGGAACTGCTTTTATACTAATAAACATAGATTCTATTATATAATGATGTCCATTTATAAATAGAAATACCATCAAAGTCATTAATTCTTTGAATTCACCCATAAGTGATGGATTTGCATTTTCTGGATCAAATAAAGCACCAGTTTGATAACCCATTTCAGAGTCAATCAAACCCCCAGCAAACCTTGCTCCATAAAAGACAGTATTCGCTGAAAATCCTATGATTAAACCTACCATAAACTCTTTAAAAACTAAATATGTAATGTTCCAAAGATGAAGAGAAAAAGTTGGCTGATCTTTCCAATAAGCTGTTGTAATAACAAGCGAAAGCAATATTGAAAGTAAAATTTTAACTGAGGTCGGAATTGCAGAATTTCTAAAAAAGGGCGCACTTGCCATCATACCAGTTACTCTAATCAAAATTAGAGTTCCAATCATAAATTTACCTGAAAGTAAATATAATGTTGTTGCGTCTAACAAGTTTATGGTCCCATTGTTTCAATCAATTTAAACATATTGATTGTGTAGGTTTTAAGTGTTCCTATAATAAAAGGCATTATCAAGACTGTTACTATAAAAACAGCAAGTAATTTAGGAACAAAAGTAAGAGTTTGCTCTGATATAGATGTAGCTGCTTGAAATATTGAAATTACTAAACCAATTACAAGTGAAACCAAAAGTAATGGTCCACAAATAAGTATCACATGCCAAAAAGCATCTCTGATAATTGCAATTACCATTTGGTCAGACATAAATCACCATAATTTTATTAACTAACATTTTTAAGAACCTTTCATTATGCTTTTCATAAGCGATTCTATTATCAAATTCCATCCATCAACCAAAATAAATAGCAATACCTTAATTGGAAGTGAAATAAGTTGAGGAGGCAATAGGAACATACCCAATGACATAAGAGTAGATGCAATAATCATATCCAATACTAGAAAAGGAATGAAAATCAAAAAACCTATTTGAAAAGCTGTTTTTAATTCAGATATTGAATAAGCTGGTATAACTGCCCAAGTTGATACTTCATTAATATCATTTGGTTTACCAGCACCACTAAGTCTGATGAAAAGCCCTAAATCTTCTTGTCTAGTTTGCCTTAACATAAACTCTCTAAATGGTTTTACTACATTCGTTATTGCTTCATCCTGCGTTATCTCTTCCTTGAGATATGGCTGAATCCCTTTATTATTTGCTTCATTCAACACAGGTTGCATTATAAAAAATGTTAGGAACAACGCCAAACTAGTTAAAAGTTGGTTAGGTGGCTGAGAAGTTGTTCCAAGAGCTTGCTTCAAAAAATGAAATACTACAATGATTCTAGTAAAACAAGTCATCATTACCAAAATAGAAGGTGCTAGAGTAAGTACTGTAATTACGCCAACAATTTGCAGAGTAAGCACAGCCTAGAGTTAATTTAGGAATTTGCACACTGCTCCCTTGAGCATTTAATGAATATGCAAAGCCAATAAACAGCAATAATATTACTATTAATTTGGTAAATTTAGTGTTCATGTTTTGTAGTGTTTTTATTTAGTTCACGTATGCAAGTAGTGCTTGCACAACCAACACATTTCAATATATGTGCCAATCAGCTAACTAATTGATTTGTAAAAGAATAGTTAAAAATTATGGATTTGGGTTCTTGATTATTATTATACCAATGATTAATATTAGCCTACTAAATTAGCCAATTGATAAATTTAAATAAAAAAAGGCTGTTAAAAATAAATTTAACAGCCTTTAAAAAAACAAGATCAAGCTATTATTTAAGTTTGTATCTAATACAAGTAGCTTTTCCACCAGGAATTTTTTGAGTTTGTTTTATCCCTGCTAAAGATATATCCATATCTATTATTATAGTTTCAGTATTTTGTTTAACCATACCAATTCCATTAACTATCCAAATATGGTTAACAAATTTTACTTTAACTGTACCAGCAGGTATAATTATACTAAGATTTGATACTATATTGCTTTCCATAATATATTCTTGTGCAGTAGATGTTTTACCCTGAAGTGTAATACTTTCTGTGCCGCCTTTTCTTCCAGTAACAATATTAGTCCCTGACATAGTTCCTGCAAATGTTGAATATTTAAAAGGTACATTAGTAAAGTTTTTAGTAGCAGCAGTCCAAGAAGTTTTTGAAGGATCAACAATTAACAACCATTTTTCGTCTAAATACAATTTTGTTGCATCAACTTCAACAAATCCAGAAAAAACACTTACTAATTCGTTTATAGACATAGCATCCATAAATACAGTATTGCCTTCTTTTGCAATATAAGCTTTAGATGCTGTATCTTTAGAACCAATAGTATATGAAGTCATTTCAGTAGCTTGTTTACCATTCATTAAAACAGATCCAGTAACAATTGTAGAATCTATTGTTAATGATTTTGTATCAACCACACCTAATGTATCTATAGAATAGTTTTCATTTATCCAATAGTTACCAACTGTATTTGGGAAAACATCAGTTGATTCTGCAGGTGTAGCAGGTGTGTCGCTCCCACAAGAAGAAATAATTAATACCAAAGCCAACATAGCGAGCAGAGAGGCAAATTTGTTTTTCATAAAAAACCCTTAATAAAATTTAAAATTGTTTTAACCGTCTTGAATATTTGTAAGTTTATACTATTACGAATAAGTTTTAAAATTGTTTATTAAAATTACAAAATAATTTTAATATATTAAAATTAAATTACAATTAGATGAAAGAACGATTCTCTAAATTAATTATATCTTTATTTTGTATTCATATTTTGTTTGCAAGTATGCTTCCAAATGTTGATGTTTTAGATATTGTTAAATTCCCAAATTTAGTAAACCATTTCTATTATCATCATCAAAAAGATTCAAAAGTTGATTTTATTGAATTTTTGAATTTACATTATGGTTCAAAATCTTCTCTACATAATAAAGAGGAAAACCATAGCAGTCTTCCATTCCAATTATTTCATAGCCTTGATAGTACAAATCAATATATTTCAATTAAATTTGACAATCTTGATATTAAATTATCAATTAGCACTATTACTTTCTTTAACTCTTATAATCAATCTCACGAATCCAATTACTCAGCTAGTATTTGGCAACCACCTAAATCTACAATCTAATTATAGAATTATACATTTTAAGTTTTTAAGAATATATTGCTTAACCAAAAAGCAATATTAGTTTTCCAATTATAATTAGTAATAAAATGATAGACAAAATAATTTACTTTTCAGTAAAAAATAAGTTAGTTATATCCATATTTACAGGTTTGCTGGCAATATGGGGTATTTATTCATTAGGACAATTACCAATAGATGCTTTACCTGATATAACTAATAATCAAGTGCAGGTAATCTCCATTGTCCCTTCTCTCTCGGCACCCGATTGTGAAAGATTAATAACTTTTCCTATCGAACAAGCTATGGCTACAGTTCCAGAAGTTGAAGAAATCAGATCTTTTTCAAGATTTGGACTTTCTGTTGTAACAATAGTATTTAAAGAAAGTACCAATATCTATTGGGCTAGACAGCAAATAGCTGAACGCTTAGTTTCTGTTAGAAGTGAAATTCCTTCAGGAGTGGGCGAACCACAAATGGCTCCTCTCACAACTGGATTAGGAGAAATTTATCAATATTATATTAAAGTATTACCCGGTTATGAAAACCAATATGATATTAACAAACTAAGAACTATTCAAGATTGGGTTGTACGCAGGCAATTACTAGGCACAAAAGGAGTTGCAGATGTTAGTAGTTTTGGTGGCGAAAAGAAGCAATATGAAATTGCATTAAATCTAAATAGTTTAAAAAGTCTTAACATCAATATAAACGAGGTGTTTTCTGCATTAGAAATGAACAATCAAAATACTGGTGGTGCATATATTGAAAAAAATCCTTATACTTATTATATTAGAAGTGAAGGATTGATTGGTTCAATTAATGACATTGAAAACGTTGTTGTAAAATCTACAGTTGGTGGCACGCCAATTTTAATGAGAAATATAGCAACTGTCAAAATTGGTGCTGCTACTCGATATGGTGCTATGACTTTGAATGATAAAACCGAGACAGTTGGTGCAATAGTAATGATGCTTAAAGGTGAAAATTCTTCTAATGTTATAGAAAATGTTAAATCTAAAATTGAAGAAATTTCAAAAACACTTCCCAAAGGAATAGAAATAGTTCCTTTTTTGGATAGAACAAAATTAGTAAATAATGCAATTGCAACTGTAGCAAAAAACTTAGCTGAAGGTGCATTGATAGTGATTTTCATATTAATTCTAATGCTTGGCAATCTGAGAGCAGGTATGATAGTAGCTTCCGTAATACCGCTATCGATGCTTTTTGCATTAACTATGATGAACTTATTTGGTGTATCTGGCAACTTAATGTCACTTGGAGCTATTGACTTTGGACTTATTGTCAATGGTGCTGTTATCATTGTCGAAACTGCATTGCATCACTTTGCTGTTGCAAAACACGTTGGAACAAGAACTCAAGGTGAAATAGACAATGAAGTTTATGGCTCTACTAAAAAAATTATGACATTCCTTGCATTTGGTGAAACAATTATCTTAATTGTTTATCTACCAATATTAGCACTTGTTGGAATTGAAGGCAAGATGTTTAGACCAATGGCTCAAACAGTTGCTTTTGCAATTTTGGGTGCATTTATATTTTCGCTAACTTATGTACCAATGGTAACTGCAATGTTCCTTGGTAAAAAAGAAATAAAACCTGGAAATTTTTCAGATAGATTAATGGACTTTTTCCAAAAAATGTTTTACCCTTTACTTAAATTAGCTATTAAATTAAAAGTTGTAGTTATCCCAGCTACATTTGTATTATTCTTTATAAGTGTTTATATATTTATGAATATGGGTGGTGAATTTATTCCTACTCTCGATGAGGGTGATTTCGCAGTCGAAACAAGAGTTTTACCAGGAAGTTCGCTTAATTATACTGTTGAAACAATGAAAAAGGCTTCAAGAGTGTTGAAGGATAATTTCCCTGAAGTTAAAGATGTTGTCGGAAAAATTGGAACATCAGAGATACCAACTGACCCAATGCCAGTAGAAGCTGGTGATATGATAATTGTTTTAAAGCCTCATTCTGCTTGGACGAGTGCTGAAACAAGAGATGAACTTGCAAATAAGATGTCTGAGAAACTAAAAGAAGAAATTCCAGAAGCCACATTTGGATTTCAACAACCAATTCAAATGCGTTTTAATGAATTAATAACTGGTGCAAAACAAGATTTGGTTATTAAAATATATGGTGAAGACTTAGATACATTGAGTTCTTATGCTGAAAAAATGGGATCTATTGCCAAAACTATCAAAGGTGCTGAAGATATTTACATTGAAAAGGTAACTGGTTCAGAACAAATTGTTGTCAGATATGATAGAGCAAGAATTGCTCAATATGGTTTAAGCATTGACGAAATAAACAAAGCAGTTGGTGCTGGTTTTGCTGGAGCAAAAGCTGGACTAGTATTTGAAGGTGAAAAAAGATTTGATTTGGTTGTAAGGATGAATGATGTAGAAAGAGCAACTATAGATGATTTGAAAAAATTGCTTATAGTAAATAAAGAAGGTTTACAAATTCCTTTGGAACAAGTTGCTAATGTAAGTTATGAATTAGGTCCTAGTCAAATACAAAGAGATGATACGAAACGAAGAATTACTGTTGGATTGAATGTTAGAGGTGGAGATGTTGAAACCATTGTAAAAGAATTGATGATAAAAGTTAATAAAGAAATGAAGTTATTGCCAGGATATTCTATTAAATATGGTGGAGCATATAAAAACTTGAATGAAGCAAAAGATAGACTTAAAGTAGCTCTTCCAATTGCTTTGTTTTTGATTTTTGTTCTACTTTATTTTACATTCCAATCAATCAAACAAGGTTTGCTAATATTTTCAGCAATTCCATTATCAGCTATTGGAGGAGTATTGGCATTATGGTCAAGAGGTATGCCATTTAGTATTTCTGGTGGAATTGGATTTATTGCACTGTTTGGTGTGGCTGTGTTAAATGGTATTGTTTTAATTGGCGAATTCAATAGATTGAAAAAAAGTGGATTGCACGATTTGAACGAAATAGTTTTGAGAGGAACAGCTTTAAGATTAAGACCTGTGCTAATGACAGCATTAGTTGCTTCCTTGGGATTTTTGCCAATGGCTATATCAAATGAAGCAGGAGCCGAAGTACAAAAGCCACTTGCAACAGTTGTGATAGGTGGATTAATTTCTGCAACTCTTCTTACATTAATTGTATTACCTATACTTTACATTTACTCTGAAAAAATTAAATTTGACAAAAAGAAAACTAAAGACTTAGTAGTTACTGGATTCTTATTTTTTGTTTTATTTACTCAATTATCAGCTCAAGAATATACTAACTTGAGTTTGGACGAAACAATCAATATAGCTATCAAAAATCATCCGAAACTTAAAGTAAATACTCTCGAAGGTGATTTCGAAAAGATAATGAAAAAAACTGCAAACGAATTGAACAAAACTTTTGTTACTTATGGATTTGGAAATATTAATTCTGAAAGTAACGATATTAGAATTAGTCTTCAACAAACTGTTCCATTATCAATGGGAAGTCAAGCACAAGTATTTGAATCAAACTATAATTTAAGTGTTGCTAAAGGAATGTTACTCAAAAGCGAATTGGTTTACCAAACTAAGGTTTTGTATTCAGAAATGATATTAAGAATGAAAACAAGAGATTTGTATTTAAGCCAAGATTCAATTTATTCATATATGTATGAGGCATCAGTAAAAAGAAGTGATGCAGGAGATATAAACAAAATAGAACTTTTGAGCATTCAAGCACAGAAAAGTGAGATGTCTAATTTATTAAAGGAAAGTAATATTAGCTATGAATCAGCCAAACTCAGTTTAATAAATTTTATAGGTCTAAACGATAAAAATATTAATTTCAAAGAAGCTAACTTTATTGAAGATATTAATATTAATGGAAAAGATTTGAATAAATCTGCTTTTAGCAACTATCAAAAACAAAACATTGAAGTTGCAAATAGCAAAGTAAATTACGAAAAAGCAAAATTATATCCTGATTTGAGTTTTGGGTATGCTCTCCAATCATTTAATAATCTCATAGATGCAAACGGAGTCAAACTCGATAACAAACTTTATGGCAATTACGAAGTTGGTATATCAGTACCATTATGGTATGGACCAACTTTCGCAAGAATAGATGCTGCTGAAATAAATACAGAAATAGCAAAACAAAACTACAATGCAGAAATGCAAATCAGAAATAATTTGCTAATTCAAGCTGAAAATGATTTCAAGAAAAGTAAACAAAATTTTGAATTTTACAAATTTCAGAATGAAACAAACACAAAGGTTTTATCTGAATTATCTAGCAAAGCATATATTGCTGGTGAAATCAATTATATGCAATTGCAGTTTGCAATGAGCAATGCATTAAAAATGCAAGAAGGTTATTTGAAGAGTGGCAATGCTCTTTCCCAATCAGTTTATTATTTAGAATATTTACTTGGAGAATAAAAATGAAAAAGATATTAATGATGGTATTGAGTTTTGCTTTTATAGTATCGTGTGGCAAAGAATCACCTAAAGCAGAAAGTAAAAAAGAAGGTAATTCGGCAAAAGAGCTAACTTTTGATTTAGCAAAAAAACAAAAAATAGGTTTGCAAGTATGTGAAATTACTTCGCAAAATATGCCTATGATAATTAACGCAACCGGGGTATTGGATGTACCTCCACAAAATTCTATTAGCGTTTCACCTCAAATGGCTGGTTTTGTCAAATCAACATCTATGCTTCAGGGAATGAAAGTAAAAAAAGGACAAGTCATAGCTGTAATGCAAAATCAAGAATATATTCAAATACAGCAAGATTATTTGGAAAACAAAAGTCAATTAGAATATCTTGAAGGTGAATACAAGAGACAAGAAATTTTGTCAAAAGACAATATAAATTCTCAAAAAGTATTTGCACAAGCAAAAGCAAATTACCAAAGTACACTTGCAAGATATAGTGCTTTAAAAGCAAAAATTAATATGCTTGGTATGAATTTAAAGAAAATCGAAGCTGGTGAAATTTTCAGTACAATTGATATAAAATCTGAAATAAATGGTACTATTTCTGAAGTTTTTGTCAATATTGGCAAATTTGTTAATCCAAATGAAGTTATGTTCCGCATAGTAAATACCGAACATATACATGCGGAAATCAAAGTGTTTGAAAAGGATTTGGCATTCTTGCAAATTGGTCAAGAAGTAAGTATTAGATTAGGTAATGAGAATGTTGATAGAAAAGCAGAAATTCATTTGATTGGTAAAGAACTTTCACAAGATAGAACTTTGAGAATTCATTGTCATTTGGATAAAGAAGAATCTTCACTCATACCAGGAATGTTTTTAAAAGCAATGATTCATATTCCAAATAAAAATGTTGATGTATTACCCGAATCAGCAGTAGTAAAATATGAAGGTAAAAACTATGTATTCATCGAAAATGTAAGCAATAACAAGTTTACTTATACAATGAGTGAAGTAAAAGTTGGTGGTTCACATGATGAAATGATTAGTTTGGAAAAAGTATTTGCTGATAACTTGAGAGGAAAGAAAATAGTTTCCAAAGGTGCTTACAAATTACTTTCTCAAGAATTTAATTCTAATGATTAAGTAGAAAAAACAAATAACATAGCATATTCAGTATTGTATATGCTATGTTATTTTATTAACTTAACTTTATAATGCCCACCTCGGTTTTCATTTCTATTGATAGCAGCTTGAGTAACCAAAACACCACATTGAACTAGGTTGTATATCTCTAATACATCTCTATTTATACTTATTTTTATTACATTATTCAATTCCTTTTCCCAAGAAAGCAATGTCTCTAATGCAATTAATAAGTTACTATCATTTCTAATAATTCCAACATTATCCCACATTATTTCCTGAACCATTTCTCTTGTAACACTAATATTAATTTTTTCAACTTTCAATTCGTTTGACAAATCATATTTGTGTTTTTCATTTGTTTCAGTATTTAATTTGTCTTTAATTTTGATTGATGCTTGATCGGCAAAAACAAGTCCTTCTAATAGAGAATTGCTTGCTAATCTATTTGCTCCGTGCAATCCAGTACAAGCATTTTCACCTATTGCAAATAGATTATTAATATTTGTTTCACCATATAAATCTGTTTTTATACCACCACAAATAAAATGAGCCGAAGGTACTACAGGCAAATACTCTATTGTAATATCTAAATTTATTTCCTTGCATTTATTATAAATACTTGGAAAATGATGTTTAAAATCTTCCTGATCCAATTGAGTCAAATCCAAATAAACACAGTCAGTTTTATTTTCTTGCATTTCATTAAACATAGCTCTTGCAACTATATCTCTTGGTGCAAGTGAACCCATTGGATGATATTTTTTCATAAAACTTTCGCCATTTTTGAGTTTCAATTCAGCACCAAAACCTCTAACTGCTTCACTTATTAAAAATGAATTACCATTAGGAGTAAATAGCATTGTAGGATGAAATTGCAAGAATTCCATATCGCCTATTTCAGCACCTGCTCTCGCAGCCATTGCAATACCATCTCCTGTTGCAATTTCAGGATTAGTATTGAATTTATATAACTGACCTAAGCCACCACAAGCAAGCACTACATAATCTGCAAAAATATTTATGAATTCGTTTGTTTCTAAATTTAAAACACTTGCTCCTAAACATTTACGACCATCAACAATCAAATCAACTGCATAATGATGTTCTAATATTTTAATTTTATCATTTGATTTGACCTTATTTTCCAACACTTGAACTATACTTCTTCCAGTATGATCTTTTACGTGAACAACTCTGTGATTGGAATGACCACCCTCTTTTGCAAGTTCTATTTCACCACTTTTATCTTTAGTAAATTCAACTCCATAATGAATCAAGTCATTTATCGAATCATAAGCTTTGTTTACAACAAGTTCAACTGTTTCCAAGTTACATAATCCATCACCAGCAGTCAAGGTATCATTGATATGTTTTTGGATTGAATCAGAATTGTGCCATACAGCTGATACTCCACCCTGAGCAAGCATAGTATTTGAATTTTTCAATTCCTCTTTGCTTAGTAGTATTATTTCGGAGTAAGATGAGGCTTTGAGACTGAATGAAAGTCCAGCAATACCACCTCCAATTACTAATATTTTAGGATTTGTTATTATGAGAACTCCAACATTCTTTCAATAGGCACAAGTGCTTTAGAAATTATATCGTCATCTAAAAATATTTGATATTGCATTGCATCTTCTGTATTAATGCTTTCTAATAAAGCTAAAGTATTTTCTAAAGTGATTTTTTTCATATATGGGCATTTTACACAAGGTGTAATAAACTCTTTATCCTTATACATACCCTTAAGAGTGGCTCCCAAATCACATTCAGAAGCTAATATAAATTGTTTTGCATCACTTTTACCAACATAAGAAATAATATCGCCTGTGCTACCTAATACTCCTTTTGTATCGGCAAAAGCACTATTAACAGACTCTTCTGGCACTTCCCAATGCATCAATAACTCAGCATTTGGATAAATCATTTTAAGAGATTCCATCGAGCTTGAAGTAAATTGTTCGTGTACTTCACATCTTCCATCCCATAGTATAAATTCCTTACCTGTTTCAGCTTTTACTCTTGATGATAAATTTTGCCCCATATAAACATCAGGAATAAATATTATTCTATCTTCTTTAAATGATCTAGCAATTGACATTGCATTGCGAGAAGTGCAGCAAATATCGCATTCAGCTTTGGTTTCAGCATTGGTATTTATATAGGCTATTATTGGCAAACCCGGATATTTTGCTTTTAAATTTCTTACATCCTCACCAGTAATACTCGAAGCTAAAGAGCAACCTGCTTCCATATCAGAAATAAAAACATTACGAGTGGGATTTAGAATCTTTGCTGTTTCAGCCATAAATTTTACACCACAAAAAACTATATTTTTAGCTCTTGTGTTTTTGGCTGCAAGACTTAAAGCAAGTGAATCTCCAATGAAATCTGCTACACCACCCAATTCAGTGCTAACTTGCAATTCAGGTGACATATAATAATGAGATAGAATTACAACATCTTTATCTTTTTTAAGTTCATTTATTCTTCTATAAATAGAATCAATTTTACTTGAGCCAATATATGGCTGTATTATTTGATTATTCATTTGATTTTCCTAACTCTTAATTTCAATAAATACATCAGCAAAGTTTAAAGTTTATCGACGAGATAAAGACAAACTTGTTTTTTAATACTTAAATAAAATTGAACTTAAATTATTTAGGCTTTTGAGAATATGCTTTATTTATATTTTACAGAACAACCATAAGGTTTTGAAGTTTTTACAGGGAAAGGTTTTCCAGCAAGACCTGCATCAAGATTTACTTTTATAAAGTTTTTAGCAATTTTAATATCTTCTTGATCCGGTGTCGTTTTATCATCAATTCCTCCAGCATAAGCTAAGTTTCCAGTTGGATCTACTATAAACATGTGTGGAGTTGATTTTGCCCCATACATTTTACCCACTATCCCACTTTCATCAATTAAATATGCAGTAGAAACTAAACCGTAATCTTTACTTCTTTTGTTGATTTCATTATTTGAATAATTACCTTCTTTACCTTCGGCTGAAGAGCAGATTGAAAGCCAAATTACTCCTTTTGCTGTATATTCTTTTTGAAGTGATTGCATATTTTTACTATCATAATGTTTTTTTACAAATGGACAACCATAATTTATCCATTCTAAAACAACATATTTACCTTTAAAATCAGATAAGTTATGAGTTTTACCATAACTATCTTTCAAAGTAAAATTTGGAGCTGTTTTGTCTATTTCAGCTTTTAGACTTTCACTAGCATTAATTATATTAACGCTAATAAGTAATAGAGTTAGCAATAAGATTGTTTTCATATTAAAATCATTTATTAGTTTATAAAATATAGTTATAACTTTGATGGATAAGACACTAATTTATTTTTCAAAATCACAATTGATTTCTAAAGAATTGGAATTTATATCTCCAAATTGTCCTTTTCTACCGATTAAAATTCCTCTTAGTTTTTCAGGCTCTTCGTATCTATTTTTATCCATTATCAGTTTAATTGAGTAAAAACCTTTATCCAATATTACTTTAGGTTTTTCTTTATAATCATAAATACTAGAAGCAAAGGGCAAGAACTCAACATTAGTAAAATCAATTTCATGAAGCTTTTCATTTTTAAATCGCACCGTCACTTCATCTTTGTTTTTTTGTGCATTTACTGTAAAACTATTATTTTGTTGAGGTAAAGAATTATACAAACTATCTAAATTTTTACTCCAATTTACATTATGAACTTTTTCATTTGTAACAACAAATTTCAACGAAATGGTTGTATCTTGGGGAATACAAATTTCTTTACAAACAAGCCAAGATATTTTAATTGGTAAAACAATAAATTTATAATCAGTTTCTTTAGCAATGTATATTTTTTTAAAAAGAACAACTTCGTTTTGAAAGCCGAAATTAGTATATCCGCTAAAAGGAATTTTTTCAGGAACAGGATACATCAATTCACTTTCAGAAATACCAGCTTTTAAAGTTAATTTTACTTCTGTAGGTAGTCCAGAATCTCCACTATTAATCCAATAAATATGCCAATGCTTTTGCATTACAAACTTGAAAGCTATAAGAACAGAATCATTATTTTTAATATATTGATTTTGAGGAATTACTTCAACTTTTACTAAATTCGATTTTTCTTCGTTAGTAAGTTTTTCTTCACCAAAAAGTATAAAAGGAAGTATTAAGAGTAAAATAATTTTAATCATTTTGAATTGCTAAACTTTATAATTTAATTTATTATGGTGACGGTTTTAGTTAGTTTTTATTAAACAATTAAATCATAGTTAAAATTAATAATCAAAAAGTTCGAATTAAAAATTTAAAATAAAATATTGTTTTTATCCTCTCTAAAAAATTGAATCAAAACAATTTTTTGGATATTATGAAATATTTAATTTTAACTTTGTCACTCTTATCTTTTTTTATTTCAAGTCTACTTTTTATAAAAGAGTTTAATCTTGCTGAGTTAAAACAAGAATTGGAACATACAGGGCTTTTTAAAGATGCTGGTGATGCTTTCACACATGAAGGAAAAGAAACACTTGTATGTTATAGGCAAACTCATAGGAATTTTTATATTTTATTGATGACTATGTCTATTTCTTCATTGGGTTTTATTTATTACGCTTTTGTACAAAAGAAACAATTAAGTAAAAAACTAATAATAATTAATAAAGAAGTATTGCTTAAAAACAAAGTTATCGAAGAAAAAAATACAGAGATAATTTCAGGTATTAATTACGCAAAACACTTACAAAGAGCTATGCTAAGTAATACAAATATATTAAAAGAATATTTTTCTAAATATTTGATAATTAATAGACCAAAAGATATTGTGAGTGGAGATTTTTATTGGGTTGAAAAAGTTGGTGGTTATATCTTTGTAGCTGTTGCAGACTGTACTGGACATGGTGTACCAGGTGCGTTTATGACAATATTGGGCAATTCATTGTTAAATCAAATCGTTTTAGAAAACAATACTATTTCAACTTCTAAAATTCTTTCTGAATTAAATAAAAGACTATTTCAAACATTTGTTACAGAAAAAGAAAGCGAAAAAGTAAATGATGGAATGGATATCTCTATTATTAGATTTGATTGTTCTACAAAAGAAATACTCTTTTCAGGTGCAAGAAGAAATTTGTTAGTTTTAAGTAATGATAACTGTAACGAACTAAAAGGATCTCGACAATCTCTAGGAGCTGAAAAAAATCATAGCACCCCTTTTGGAGAGGAAACTCTAATATTAAAAAAAGGAGAAAGAATTTTTCTTTATACAGATGGTGTAACAGACCAACTTGGTGGAGAAAATTACAAAAAATTTATGACTAAAAACTTCAAAGAACTACTCAATTTAAACAAATCACTGGATTTGGATCAACAAAGAAAAATTATAATAGAAACAATTACTAAATGGAAAGGGAATAATATACAAACTGATGATGTCTTAATATTAGGATTAGAAGTTTAAAGTAACTTTACTTACCTTTATAAATAAACCAAAAGTAAAGACCAGCTAAAACTAAAGGAATTGATAATATTTGTCCCATATTCAAAAGCATTCCAGATTCAAATGCTACTTGATTTTCTTTAAACATTTCCCAAACAAATCTCAGTCCAAAAACCAATGTTAAAAAAGGACCAAAACTAGAGCCTGGTCTTAAATTAGCCTTTTTAGTTCTATATTGAAAAAATAAAAATAAGAAAATTAAGATACAGCTAATCGCTTCATACATTTGTGCTGGATGTCGAGGAGTCATATCTACTCTTGTAAAAATAACTGCCCAAGCTACATTTGTTGCTTTACCAATTATTTCAGAATTAAAGAAATTCCCTGTTCTAATTAAAAATCCAGATAAAGCCACAACAATCACAATTCTATCTAATATCCACATATAACTAGTATTTTTGGCTTTTCTTACATAAAAAGCAAGGGCAATAAGAATACCAAATGCTGCACCGTGACTAGCCAAACCACCTTCCCATACTTTTATAATATCTAAAGGATGTGAAAGATAATATTCAGGTGAATAAAAAAGGCAATGACCTAATCTTGCACCAATTACAGTACCTAATATCATTGTAAAAGTAAGGGAATCCAAATCTTTTTCAGACTTACCTTCGCTAGTAAATATCCAAAGCATAACTTGATAGCCTAAAATAAAACTAAGCGCAAAAAGCAATCCATACCATCTAACTTGAAGGAAACCAAGCGAAAGTAAAATAGGGGAAATAGACCATTCAAATATATTTAAAAATTCCATACTCTTAAAATTGTTCTAAAATACGTACATCATTTTCATAAAGCAAACGAATATCATCAATTCCTGTTTTAAGCATTGCAACTCTTTCAATTCCAAAACCAAATGCATAACCAGTATATACTTCCGGGTCTATACCTGAATTGCGAAGCATATTAGGATGAACCATACCACAACCTGCTATTTCAAGCCAGCCTTGGTATTTACAAATTCTACAGCCTTTTCCACTACACAAAAAGCAAGTGATATCCATCTCTGCACTTGGCTCAGTAAATGGGAAGTATGAAGGACGAAACCTAAATTTAGAATTTTCACCATACATTTGTTTAGCAAAAAGCATCATTGTGCCTTTAAGTTGAGCGAAAGTAACATTTTTATCAATATAAAGTCCCTCTATTTGATGGAACTCTGCTAATGATCGTGCAGAAATAGCTTCGTTGCGATAAACTCTTCCAGGCATAATAGTTCGAATAGGTGGCTTTTGACTTTGCATTACTCTAACTTGCATTGGAGTAGTGTGAGTTCGCAAAAGATAATTTGAATTTCCTTTTATAAAAAAAGTATCTTGCATATCTCTTGCAGGATGCTCTGGAGCGAAGTTTGCAGCATCAAAATTATGATATTCATCTTCTATTTCAGGACCTACAGCGACAGAAAAGCCAAGCTTAACAAAAATAGATACCATTTGATCCATTACTTGTTGAATTGGGTGAAGAGAGCCTGAAAAATTTTTCCTACCAGGCAAAGTCAAATCAATATCCAAACTTCCATCACTATCTGATTCTAATCTTTCTTTTAGATTTTCAAATTCTGCTTCAATAAATTTCTTTACTTGATTTAATTCAATTCCAATATCTTTCTTTTGTTCTTTAGGTACGTCTTTCATCCTTTCAAGAAGAGATTGAAGTTCACCTTTTTTAATTAAGTATTTTAATCTGAAATTTTCTAAATCATCTAATGTTTTTACATTTGGTAAATCAATTTCAACTTTCGCTCTTAGCGATTTTATATCTTCTATCATATTCTGCACTTTATAATAATTACAAATATACGAAACTCTGTTTAGAATATTTTTAGAATTAATTTTTATTGATT
Source organism: Candidatus Kapaibacterium sp. (assembly GCA_026390675.1). Classification (GTDB taxonomy): domain Bacteria; phylum Bacteroidota; class Ignavibacteria; order Kapaibacteriales; family UBA2268; genus JAPLFM01. Next base: position 16,641 of record JAPLFM010000267.1, read on the forward strand.
TAAATTACCAATTTTGTACTTATTTTTATTATATTTGTATAAATTTATTATATTTATATTTATTTTTATATGAAAACAATAATTAGCATATTTTTATTGCTTAATTGTACTTTGATTGCTCAAGATAAGCAAGTATTTTGGAATACTAATAAAAAAATATCAATTATAAATAACGAAATAAATAAACAATATAATATATTTCCTGAGTATCCAAATTTAGTTGAAGCAAAGCTATTTCAAAAAGATTCAATTTCTTTTTATACAGATATACTCGTATTGGATACACTTAGTTTGTCAAATAAAATAAGCAAGTCGATTTCAAAAGATGAAATAAATATTATAAATGAAAAATTAAAGTCGTCTGTACTGATATCGAATTTTTCTGAAAAAGTAGCAGATACTCTTAATAATAAGAATAAATTGGAAAAGTCATTATGGGATAGCTTAGACCAAACTGGAAGATACACACTACTTTGGGGTACTACATTATCTACGATGTTTATTCATGCACCTATCTGGATATTTGGTTTAGGTATTGACTTTGACTCAGGTGCATCACTTACTGGAACGACATACTTAGCATCTACTGCTATTGGTTATGGTTTACCTTCACTTTTAGTTCAGAATAATGAAATTACTAAAGCAGAAGCTGAGCTTAGTTTAATGGGTTTAAATTTTGGAGTTGTAAATACTGCATTGCTTGGCTTTTCAATTGATAATAATTTTATTGATTTTAGTGGTTCAAATAGATTTAAACCAGAATTGTTAATCTTGAGCATTGGTGGAATTGCACAGGCTGTTCAAGGATATCAATTTGCAAAAAGGAATAAATTAACACATGGTGAGGCAGAACTATTAATTAATTCAAATGTAAGTGGAGTTGTAAATGGATTCCTTTTATACTATTTAGCATATAGTGCTATAAACTCTTTTGACAAAAATAATGAGTTTTTTGTTTCTGAATATAATATCAATGCTGCATGTGCTACTGCACTCGTATCAGGAGCCGCTAAATCATATTTTGCATACCAATCAATGAAAAAATATAATTATACTACTGCTGATGTTACTACAATTTCTTATGCAGGTCTTTTAGGCTATGCTTGGGGAGGATATTTTTGTTATGAATTAATCAATGCTTTTGAGAATACAAATCCTACATTATTAACTGCTTTACTTTTAACTTCTAACTTAGCTGCTGAATATGCTGCAAATGATTTTGTTTCAAGAATTGATATTCCTGATACTAAATCTAATGATATAAGTCTCAGCACATTTATTGGGCTTTTATCAGGGGGTGCCATTAACCTTTTAGTAAAATCTGACAGTCCAAGGTTTAATACTTTAATCCCACTTGTTGGAGCTACTATTGGTTACTTGTGGGGAGTAAGCTCTGCTACAAGTTCTAAAATTAAAGATAAAGGATCACATTTGACTCTTGATTTAAATTTTCAACCAGAAAATTACTATCTCTCATTCAATCAAAATAAAGAATATTTCAGAAAATCATCAGAAATATTAGGAATTAGAATTGGCTTTTAAATTTACTTTCTTTCTTAAACTCCAGAGGAGCTTATTAATAATTATAATTTAATGTTGCTACAAACAGTTCGTTCCGATGGAACTGAAGACTAATTCAAATTCACCCTACCTTCGCTCACTTCCAATTCATTTCAAATGAAATGGTATATTGTTTTGAAAATATTTGTATACTTCTAAAATATTTTGATTGTTCTTAGGACTTATGTTCCCATTTGAATCAATTATATATGTATTTTGATTTTTTAATATTATCCCATTTTTTTCACTAGATTTGGTAATACCATTTGGGTAATAATATTGCTTTTCTTTAACTTTAATCGGTTTTGAAAATTCAAAATAAATATTAGATTGACCAGTTTCACCATAAATATTTAATTCAGCATTGACTATATTTTTATTAAAATACTTTAGGTGGGTTCTAAAATTTAAGTGTATGATATTCAAGGATTTATGCTTATATTTGTATAGTTAATTTAACAATACATATAATAAGATATAATGAGAGTAGGCAAATATAAATTATTAGGTAGAATGGGTTTTTTTGATA
>JAPLFM010000268.1:0-1537 GCA_026390675.1 Candidatus Kapaibacterium sp.
AAACTTATTTTTCTGTACCAGCTGGAATGCAAACAATTAAAACATGTTTAGTTAAAAATGATGCGGATGATTTTATTAAATTGCAGTTTATACCTACTGCACAACTTATTTATTTGAATTCTAAATGGAAAAGAGCGAAAGAAGATGGTTTCCTTATGGGAATGACAAGTGGATATTGGAAAAAAGATAAGGCTAAAGATAATGATAGTTCTAAAGAAGACAACCGACATATAAAACTTTATACTTCTAATACTGCTGACGCACTTTATATTCAACCAATAAAAGCTTTAGCACTTGATCGAGAAGGTGTTATTACATTTCAATATGCTTTGAAAAGAGCTTTAGAACAATACTTTCAAGTAGAGAGTAATGAAATTGGAGTTTCTTTAATGGGTGAAGACGAACCAAATATTTTCATTTATGAATCATCAGAAGGAAGTTTGGGAGTATTATCTCAAATTGTAGAAGATAATTCGATTTTCAACAAACTTATAGAAATTGCCTATAATTTATGTAGATTTGAAGATGAAAATGATTTACGACCTGCAAGCTATGATGATTTGTTAAGTTATTATAATCAACATGACCATGATAAAATTGATAGATTTAAAATAAAAGATGCATTGGAAAAACTTAAAGTATGTAATTTAGAAGTATTAACATCAACCAAATATAAAGACTATGACCAACATTACAATGAAATTTTAAAACAAATAGATCCTAATTCTTCTACAGAACTTACATTTTTAAAATATCTTTATAAAAATGGACTAAGGTTGCCTGATAATGCTCAACAAAGAGTTGAAGGCATTTATGTACAACCTGATTTCTTTTACAAACCGAATATACATGTTTTTTGCGATGGTACTCCACACGAAAGACCTGAAATCAAACAAAAAGATGATGAAGTAAGAGAAGCTATTAGGAATAGTGGTGCTCAAGTTGTAGTTTATGATTATAAAGATAGTTTAGATGAATTAGTAACACAAAGAAATGATATTTTTATAAAGGTAAAAAATGTATAACCCTGGTGTTCTTGTCAAAGCAAGAAATAGAGATTGGATTGTCCAACCATCTGCTGATAAAAATTTATTACTTCTAAAACCTCTTGGTGGATCTGAAGAAGAAATTACTGGAATTTATTTACCTTTGAAATTCAAAGAAGATGAGATTGTCGAATCCTCCTTTCCTATTCCTCAATCTAGTGATATTAAGGATTTCAAAACCGCAAAATTATTATTCGATGCAACAAGACTTGCTTTTAGAAATGCATCAGGACCATTTAGATCAATTGCAAAATTATCATTTAGACCACGTTCGTATCAAATAGTACCACTTATAATGGCATTAAAATTAGATACAATTAGACTTTTGATTGCTGATGATGTTGGGATTGGTAAAACAATTGAAGCACTACTAATAGTAAAAGAACTTTTGGAAAGAAAAGAAATTAAGAGATTTGCTATTATTTGTTTACCACATCTTTGCGAACAATGGCAAGAAGAACTGAAAGATAAATTCGGAATAGATGCTGTTA
>JAPLFM010000268.1:1573-5140 GCA_026390675.1 Candidatus Kapaibacterium sp.
TTCGTTCTAATACTCAAGCCAGACTTGATAGAGAAATTCATAGCGATGAAAGTGTTTACCAATATTACCCTTTTATGGTTATTTCAATAGACTATATAAAGTCCGACCAACGCAGGCAAGTTTTTATCCAAGATTGTCCAGAATTAGTAATTGTTGATGAAGCTCATACTTGTGCAAAGCCAGAAGGAACTAATGTTAGTTTCCAACAAAGATACAAACTTATTCATGATATCGCTTCTAAATCAAACCAACATTTGATTTTGCTTACTGCAACTCCTCATAGTGGGAAAAATGAAGAATTTAAATCTCTTTTGGGGTTATTAAATAAAAATTTTGTGAATACGGATTTACCAAATTCTACTCAAAATGAAAGAAAAACTTTAGCAAAACATTTTGTGCAAAGAAGAAGAGCTGATGTAATAAAGTGGATGAATGAAGAAACTCCTTTTCCAAAACGTGATGCTGGAGAATTCCAATACCCTTTATCAAAGCAATATCAAGAATTATTTGATAAAACATTAGAATTTGCAAGAGGAATTACTGAAGATATTGGTAATTCAAAAGGTAAGCAACGAATGAAGTATTGGTCTGCATTAGCACTTTTAAGAGGTGTATTGTCAAGTCCTGCTGCTGGAGTTGAAATGTTAGTGAATAGATTTAATAAAATTGAAAATGACAATTTCTCTGAAGATAATGAATTTTCTATTTTGGAAGATGAATATGTTGGTCAAAATGATTTCACTCCATTTGATTTGATAATAAATACAAAGTGGGATGACCCTCAAAAACTAAAATTGGCAGAATTAGCCAAAGACTTGGATTCATTAAAATCATTAAAACTTGACTCTAAATTAAATGCCACTTTAATTAAAATTACAGAATGGATAAAAGATGGATATAACCCAGTAATTTTTTGTAGATATATTGCAACTGCTAATTATATTGGAAAATATATTTCAGATTCACTTAAAAAAGAATTCAAAAATATTGATGTTCAGGTAATAACAAGTGAAGACCCAGATAAAGTTAGGAAGCAACGAATTACAGATATGGGTGATTCACCTAAAAGGCTTTTAATTGCTACTGACTGCTTAAGTGAAGGTATAAATTTACAAGAATATTTCACAGCTGTATTACACTACGATTTGCCTTGGAATCCAAATAGACTTGAACAAAGAGAAGGTAGGGTTGATAGGTTTGGTCAAAAATCTCCAAATGTAAAAGCGTATTTACTTTACGGAGAAAATAATCCTATTGATGGAGTAGTTTTAAAAGTTCTATTAAGGAAAGTTAGAGAAATTAAGAAATCAATTGGCATTTCAATCCCATTTCCAGATGATAGTAAATCAATTTTAGATGCAGTTTTGCAAACAGTTTTATTGAAGCCAAATACTAAAGTTATTGTAAATCAAGATGATCTCTTTGCAGGAATAGAAAGTGAAATTAATAAATTTGAAATAAAAGCATCTAAAGAAATTGAAGATGCTGCAAATAGAGAAAGTGCTTCAAGAAATATTTTTGCACAAAATTCTATAAAAGCAGATGAAATTGAAGAAGATTTAAAACAAACTGATGAGGCTATTGGCAATCCAAAAACTGTTGAAGATTTTGTAATTAACACATTACAAATAGTATTTGGTGTCCAAATAAATAAAATTTTGGATGGATATTTACTTTTTACAAATAACTTACCTGAAACTTTAAAAGAACTTTTGCCAAAAGTAAATTCATCAAAAAACAAAATAGTCCCTAATGAAGTTAAAATAAGTTTTCACTCACCTGTTTCAAATGGATTTCACTATCTGGGTAGAAACAATCCATTTGTTGAACATTTATGTCAACTTTTACTTTCTAATACATTATTAAAAAATGAAAAATATGCTCCATCGAGAGCATCTGTTGTAAGATGTAAAGAAGTTGATATCAAAACTACTATTTTCTCTTTAAGAGTTAGAAATGTAATTGAAGAAAAATTTGGAAAAAATCAATTGGTTTCAGAAGAAATGTTTGCATGGGGGTATAGAGGTAGTCCTAAAAACAATGATTTCTTAACTTATGAAGAAACTAAAAAATTATTAGAAAATGTAGTTCCTATTGTGAATATGAGTCCTCAAGAACAAGCCGATTTCTTTGAATCTGAAATGAAAAATATTGAAGATGTTAAAAATAAAGAATTTAGAGATATAGCATTGGAAAGAGCAAAAATATTGGTTGAGGCTCATGAAAGATTTAGAAAAGCAACAGATGGAAATAAATTCCAAGAAGTAAATCCTGTATTGCCAATGGATATAATTGGAATTTATATTCTATTGCCAATTGGAGGTGTAATATGAGCAAAGTGATAACTGAAAATAAAATATTCAATGAAATAAGTGAAATAATTTCACAAGCCAGAATCACAACTTCAAGAGCTGTTAATACAGTTATGACATTAACCTATTTTGAAATTGGCAGAGTAATAGTAGAAAATGAGCAGGAAGGTAGTGAAAGAGCTAAATATGCCAGTAAAACACTTGCAAATTTATCTGAAAAACTAACTGATAATTTCGGTAAAGGCTTTTCTGTTGATAATCTTCAGAATATGCGTAAGTTCTTTTTATTGTTCAAGGATAGAATTTACGAGACACCGTCTAGTAAATTTATTACTTCAAAAAAATCAATATCCGAGACACCGTCTAGTATATTGAAAGGGAAAGTGCCTTTTCAATTGAGTTGGTCTCATTATGTACTTTTATTAAGAATTGAAGATAATAATGAAAGAAATTTTTACGAAATTGAGTCTGCAAATCAGAATTGGTCGATTAGAGAATTAAAAAGACAGTTTAATTCTGCTTTATATGAAAGAATACTCTTATCAAATGATAAAAAAACTTTGATTCAATTAGGCAAAAAAGGACAAATCATTACAAAAGCAGAAGATCTAATTAAAGATCCTTATATTCTTGAATTTTTGAATCTTGAAGAATCAATCAAGTATTCTGAAAGTGATTTAGAAAATTTGATTATTGATAATATTGAGAAATTTATATTAGAACTTGGAAAAGGATTTCTTTTTTCAGGAAGACAGGTTAGGTTTACTTTTGATGAAGAACATTTCTATGTTGATTTAGTATTTTATAATAGGATATTGAAATGTTTTGTTTTGATTGATCTTAAAATTGGCAAGTTAAAACATCAGGACTTAGGACAGATGCAAATGTATGTCAATTATTATGACAGATACGTAAAAAATGATGATGAAAATAAAACAATTGGTATTTTACTTTGTAAAGACAAAAATAAGTCTATGGTTGAAATAACTTTACCAAAGGATAATGAACAAATTTTTACAAGTAAATACCAGCTATATCTTCCAAGTAAAGATGATCTCAAAAACCAATTAGAAAAAGCTATGGAGGAAGCATGAAATATCCAACTATAAAAATAGAAGGTGCAATATTATCACCAGATATTTTAGAAAAGCTTCAAAATGATGAATTACCTTTTCAAAAAGAAAGTGATTTTGGTATAACATCAAATAGTAAAGTAAAAGATGAAATAGTTAAAGCGTGGGCTGAGGCACAAAGC
>JAPLFM010000268.1:5172-7319 GCA_026390675.1 Candidatus Kapaibacterium sp.
AAGCATTTAAAAGGAAAACTGAGCTTTACAAAGTTAATGAAACTGGAACCACCGATACTCGTAACTCTTGGATGGTACCACTACTTGGAATACTATCTTATAAAATAGAAAAATCAAATGCAGAAATATTAAATGAAAAATCCTATGCTATAAGCCATAGAGATATTAATATAGATAATTTCCCAATTCATATAATTGGATGTAATGAATCTTTGGATAGGAAACCCGAATCAGGTACTTTAAGGATGTCACCTCATTCACTTGTTCAAGAGTATATTAATTTGACTGAGCACTTGTATGCTATTATTACTAATGGGTATCAATTAAGAATATTAAGAGATGCCACAAGATTAGTTAAGTTGTCTTATCTCGAATTTAATCTTGAACAAATGTTTGATGAAGAACATTTTGCAGACTTTGCTTTGATGTATAGATTGATTCATGCTACACGAATGCCAAAAAAGATAGATCAAGGTGCAGAATCTATTATTGAAAATTATCATCAAGAAGCATTGGCATCTGGTTCGAGAATAAGAAATGGATTGCGAAATGCTGTAAAAGATTCAATTCAGCTTTTTGCAAATGGATTTATGAATAATCCATCAAATGTAAAATTAAAAGAGAAAATTAATAATGATAATTTTGAATCATCATTATTTTATCAAATTATGCTAAGGTTGATTTATAGGTTGCTTTTTCTGATAGTAATTGAAGAAAGAAATTTACTTTTTACTCCAAATACAAATAAATCCAAAAGAGAAGCCTATACAAAGTATTATAGTTTGAGAAAACTTAGAATTTTGAGTGAAAAAAGATATGCTTTTGATAGTAAATTTAATGATTTGTGGATTGGGTTGAAATTAACATTCAAATTATTTGAAGATGAATATTTTGGATTACCTTTTGAAATTAAACCTCTTAATGGTGATTTATTTGGTTATAATGCACTTGATATAATAAATGAATGTGAACTTGACAATCACACTTTACTTACTTGCATTCGTAATCTTAGTCTTTTCACTAATGAAAAAGGTGACAACCAAAGAGTTAACTATGCTTCACTTAATGTGGAAGAGTTTGGATCGGTATATGAAGGATTACTAGAATATTCACCTCAAATTTTGAAAAATGAAAAGCTTGAGTTTGTTTTTGCTAAAGGAGATGAACGTTCAAAAACTGGTTCCCACTATACTCCAGATGAATTAGTTAAACCTCTAATAAAACATTCATTGGAATATTTGATTGAAGATAAACTTAGAGAAAAAGATGTTGTAAATGCTTTACTTTCAATAAAAGTATGTGATGTTGCCTGCGGTTCAGGTCATATATTATTAAGTGCTGCTCGCAGGTTAGCTCACGAAGTAGCTAAAGCAAGAACTGGTGAAGATCAACCATCACCAGAAGCATATCGTGAAGCAATTAGAGATGTTATTCGTAATTGTATCTATGGAGTAGATAAAAATCCTTTGGCAGTAGAATTATGCAAAGTTTCTCTCTGGCTTGAAGCACACAACCCAGGCGAACCACTTAGCTTTCTTGATCATAAAATAAAATGTGGCGATTCTATTGTTGGTTTGGCACACAAAGAAGAACTCGAAAAAGGAATAGCTGACGAAGCATTCAAAAGAATGCCGAATGACGATAAAGACATTGCTTCTCTTTACTCAAAAAAGAATAAAGATGAGAAGAAAACATTGGCAAAAGGACTAGTATCTTTTGATTTTGAAAAAGCTTTTGGCAATAAGTTAGATAAAAGGGCTAAAGAAATACTCGACTTTATCAATATGCCTGAACATACTCCAAATGAGATAAATGCTAAAAAAAGAAAATTTGAAGAGCTAAATACAAATCATGATTGGTGGAAACTAAAAAATCTTGCAGATATGCAAACTGCACAGTTCTTTATTCCAAAAACAGAAGAGAACAAAAATTATTTACTTACTGAAGCAGAATATAGGCAATACCTTAATAATGAAAAACCATTTGATGCTGTAATATCAGCCAAAGCAATGGCTCTATCTCAAGAAAGAAGATTCTTCCACTGGTTTTTAGAGTTCCCTGAAGTTTTTCAGAATGGTGGTTTTGATTGTATATTAGGAAATCCACCGTTTCTGGGAGGAAAAAAAATAAGTGGTGCTTTTGGTAAT
>JAPLFM010000218.1:0-5936 GCA_026390675.1 Candidatus Kapaibacterium sp.
GCTATTTCCTGTCACTCCGAACTTGTGAGGAGTCAAGTGTTTCTGGATTTTTCATTTCACTCAAAATGACAAAAAAAGCAATTTGGAAAACTTATTTGGAAAATTTTTCCAAATGTTATAGAAAAAAACCACCTTTTTTTGAGGTGGTTTAAAAAAATTAATTTTTATGATGCTTTGTGATTTTTCCATCAATTTTGTAGATTAAATCTTCACAAATATTTGTTGTCAAATCTGCTATCCTTTCAATATTACGTGACATTGCTATTAAGTGATCTAAATCTCTAATTAATTGTCCATTATTCGAAATTTCCAAAATGCAATTTTGAAGTATTACATCTCGTAATCTATTTACTTCTAAATCTCTTTTTTGAATTGATTGTGCTAAATCTATATCATCATTTTCAATTGCTATCCTAGTATCAATTAACATTTGATGAGTAACTTCAAGCATATAAATAAGATTATCGTTAAAGTAATTTACAAAACTACTGTTAATCAATTCAATTGTATGTCTAGAAATATTAACAGAATGATCTGCAATTCTTTCTAAAGTATTATTGATTTTAATTGAAGTAATTGCACTTCGCAATGATCTTGCTTTTGGTTCATACTTTGCAATGAAAATCAAAGCATACTGATCTATTCTTAATTCTGTTTTATTAGCTTTTTTCTCATCTTTTTCAATCAAATCAACAAGTAAAGAAGTATTTCTTTCTTTAATACCAGTTTTTAATTTAACAACCATCATATCAATATGAGAAAAAAAGTCAAGTATTTTATGTTCTAATTTTTCTAACTTGTTTGATTGGGTTGCATACATTGTATTTTCCATTAGCCTATCTTCCCTATTAAATACTCCTCAGTTCTTTTATTTTCTGGTGTAGTAAACATTCTTTTAGTTTTACCAAATTCGACCAAGTCACCTAAATAAAGGAAAGCAGTATCATTTGAAATTCTCGCAGCTTGCGACATGTTGTGGGTGACGAGTATAAGCGTAACTTCTTTTTTCAAATCTAAAAATAATTCCTCAATAAATTGAGTTGCAATTGGATCAAGAGCTGAAGTTGGTTCGTCCAACAAAATAATTTCTGGTTTCATTGCAAGTGTTCTAGCTATACAAAGCCTTTGTTGCTGACCTCCTGAAAGAAATGACCCTCTTTTGTGAAGAGTATCTTTTACTTCTTTCCATAAAGCAGATTTAGTTAAAGAGTTTTCCACAATCTCATCTTGTTCAGCTTTTTTAAGTTTTATACCATTAAGTTTATAACCAGAAATGACATTGTCATAAATACTCATTGTTGGAAATGGGTTTGGTCTTTGAAAAACCATTCCAATTTTTCTACGAACATTGATTGCATCCATTTGGTTTAGATCTTCATTATCTAAAAGGATTTCACCTTCTACTCTAGCATTAGGAGTGAAATCATGCATTCGATTAATTGCACGTAACAATGTTGTTTTACCACAACCAGAAGGTCCCATTATGGCAGTTATTTTGTTTTTTTCAAAATTAATATCAATATTATTAACTACACGAACATCATCATAGTAAACATTGAAATTTTTAAGTTTTAAAATTGGATTTTCCATCTTGACGCTATTATTTTCGCTATTATGTTCAAAATCAATACTATTATTAAGAGAATAAATGAAGTACCCCAAGCCATTGCATGCCAATCATCATAAGGACTTCCAGAATAATTAAATATAATAAGTGGCATAGAACTAATTGGTTTCAACATATTGTAACTCATAAAAGGGTTACCAAATGCTGTAAAAAGCAGAGGAGCAGTTTCACCAGCTACTCTAGCAATTCCTAAAATGATTCCAGTTATAATTCCACTCAAACCAGTTGGAACTACTACTTTTAATATAACTTTGTAATAAGGTACACCTAAAGCAATTGCAGCTTCTTTAATTGCTAATGGCACTAATTTTAAGGTTTCCTCAGTGGTTTTAGCAATTATTGGTATCATCATCATAGCAAGTGCCAATGCTCCAGAAAGAGCATTAAAACCACCAAATGGTTTAACAAAAAGCAAATATGCAATTATTCCAATTACAATAGAAGGTACTCCTTGTAATACTTCAAGACAATATCTTCCTATGCTAGCAAGTTTGGACTCTTGGTATTCAGATAAATAAATACCAATAAAAATTGAAATAGGAATTGCAAAAATCGATGAAGTAAAGATTAGCATTAAAGTTCCAACAATTGCATTAGCCATCCCACCACCTGCTTCACCAGGAGGTTTAGGCAATGTTGTAAGAAAATTCCAATTAATTGCAGATATTCCCATTTTTGAAATATAATAAATTATAAGGAACAAAGGAATAATAGAAATAGCAACTACACTATACACAGCAAATAAAAATGCTTTGTCTTTAAATTGTCTATATTTTAAACTAGATTCTTTCATTTTTATTTGATTACCATTTTCTTAATAATATATTTCCCAAGTAAGTTAATTACTGAAGTAGTAACAAATAAAATCAAAGCTATTTCAATCAAAGCAGATAAATGTAAAGGATCTGTAGCTTCTGTAAACTCATTTGCAATGATAGATGACATAGTATTTGCAGGGGAAAACAAATCTTTTGGGATAAAATTAGAGTTACCAATTACCATTGTTACTGCCATTGTTTCTCCTAAAGCTCTACCTAAAGACAAAAGTACCCCAGCAAAAAGTCCTGATAATGCATAAGGAATAATAATCCTTCTTATTGTTTCAAGCCTTGTTGCACCAAGAGCATAGCTTGCTTCTTTTAGATCTCTTGGAACCAATCTTATTACTTCTTGTGCAAGCGAAGCACTATAAGGTGTAATCATAATTGCCAAAATCAAAGTTGCCGTCAGAAGTCCAACACCATAAGGTATTACACCAAAATACATTTGTGCATCTCGAATCATAGGTACAAAAATAAAAAGTCCCCAAAATCCATAAATCAGTGATGGTATTCCAGCTAAAAGCTCAACACAACTTTTTACAAAATTATGAATATAACCTGATGTATTATATTCACCAAGGAATAAAGCAAGAAAAAGTGCAAATGGCATTGAAATTAATAAAAAACTCTTTTGTACCGGATCCCATTCATTTTTTGTAAACATAGTATAAGAAAACTCCTTAATTGACATTAAGGAGTTTTCAACTAATAGTACCAATATTACTGCAACTAAAGCAATTAATACAACTACCGAAGATGATAAAATAAACTTGTAAAATCTATCTTTATTCATTATACTTATTTTGTAATTTGTAAATTAACTTACTTTAAAATTGGCTTTCCACCAAAAGTAACTGATTTTAATATCGTCATTGCTTTTGCTTGTACTGCTTTTGGAATTGGAGCATAGTTTAATGCATTATGATAAACTTGTCCATCATTCACTACCCATTTTATTAATTCCACAACAGCTTTTGCTTTTTCAGTAGTTTTGTTGCTATAATTTTGTTCTTTATAAATTAAAATCCAAGTAAAAGAAGCAATTGGGTAACCATCAGGAGCATCAGTATTTGTCAATGTAACTCTAGTATCATTTGGCATATTTACATTTGCAGCTTTAGTAACAGAAGCAATTGAAGGAACAATAAATTTGCCAGCTTTGTTTTGAATATTACCAACAGACATTTTGTTTTTCAAAGCATATTCCAATTCTACATAACCGATTGAACCAGGAGTTTGTTTAACCATTCCAGCTACACCTTCATTACCTTTGCCAGCTAAAACACCAGAAGCCCATTGTACAGACTTACCTCTTCCTTTAGCAGTTTCCCATTGTTTGTTTGCTTTAGTAAGATAATCAGTAAAAATAAAAGTAGTACCACTACCATCTGATCTTCCAACAGCAATAATTGGCATATTAGGGAAAGTTAATTTTGGATTTAATGATTTGATACTTTTATCATTCCAATTTTTAATCTCACCTAAATAAATTTTAGCAATAATATCAGCATTTAAATTGATAGATTGTTTCAATGTTGGTAAGTTATAAGTTACAACTACTGCACCCATTGCAGTTGGGATATGAACTATATCACCACCAGCAGTCGAAAGTTCTTTGTCGTCCATAAACGCATCAGAAGCACCAAAATCAACTGTTTTAGCTGTTAATTGTTTTATACCACCACCAGAACCAATAGATTGATAATTGATTTTGTTACCAGTTTTTTTATTATACTCATCAAACATTTTAGAATACAAAGGGTAAGGGAAGGTAGCCCCAGCACCCAATATCTCTTGTTTTTGAGAATAAGAAACACTTGAAGTAATAACTAAAAGTGAGATTAATAATAGACCAAAAAATCTGTTCATTTCTAAATCCTTAATTGAAATTTAATAAAAATTCGATGTAAAAAATAATTTTATAATTTGTAAAAATTGACAAGTACAAAAATAGCTTTGAAATGTTAAGATTTAGTTAACTCAATCTAAAAAGTGAATAAATAATCCATCTTTTAACTTTGGTTCAAACCAAGTTGATTTTGGAGGCATAACATTTCCTGAATCTGCAATATTCATAAGTTCATTTATAGAAGTAGGATAAAGAACAAAAGCTGCAGCCATTTCACCTGAATCAACTCTTTTTACTAGTTCATCTACTCCTCTTATACCACCAACAAAATCAATTCTGTTATCTGTTCTTGGATCTTTAATATCTAATATTTCATCAAGAATGTATTTTTGCAAAATAGCAACATCCAATGATTCAACAGGATCATTATTGTATAATAATTCTTCATTTGCTAATAGAATATACCATTTCCCTTCTCCTAGATACATCCCAAATTCACCTTTTTGCAAAGGTTTAACAGACCCACCAGATGGAATAACAGTAAAGTGTTCTTTTACTAATCTTGTAAACACATTATAGTCATAATTATTTAAATCTTTTACTAATCTATTATAATCCATTATATAAAGTTCAGAACTTTGAAATAAAACTGATAAAAAGAAATTGTATTCTTCTTCACCAGTATGATTAGAATTAGCATTTTGTCTTTCTCTGCCTACTATTCCTGCTGCTGCAGACCTATGATGTCCATCTGCAACATATAAATTTTCTATAACAGCAAATTTATTAATCAAAACTTCAATCGTTTCTTCATCTTTTATCACCCAAACTTGTTGTCTAATTTCATCATCAGCAATAAAATCAGTTATTGGATCACTTAATCTAACCATATCAATTATATTATTAATTTCATGATCATCTTTATATGTTAAAAAAATTGGACCTGTATGAGCATTAGTTACCCTCACGTGCTCACATCTATCTTCTTCTTTTTGCTTACGAGTATGCTCATGTTTTTTAATTACATCATTCCAGTAATCATCAACAGAACAACAACCAACCAATCCAAATTGTGTTCTCCCTTCCATAGTCAAAGCATATAAATAGAAATATGCACCTTCATCTTCAACTAAAACACCATCAGAAATTAATTTAATTAAATTTTCTCTTCCTTTTGCATAAACTGAACTATCGTAAAGACTTACAGATTTATCTAAATCAATTTCTGGTTTGCCAATTCTTAGAAATGAATAAGGATTACCTTCAGATTCTTTTCTAGCTTCTTCTGAATTTAAAACATCATAAGGCTTAGAAGCAACTTTTTTAGCTAATTCTGTTTTGGGTCTATAAGCTTTAAATGGTCTAAAAATAGCCATACAATTTTCCTAATTATTATTAAATAAACAATCAACTACTTTTTGTGCTATTTCTGTACTTACTCTCAATTGTGCTTCCTCTGTGGAAGCAGCTATATGAGGAGTAACAGATACATTAGGATGATTTACTAATTCGGCTTGTAATTCTGTTATAGGTTCATTTTGAAACACATCCAAACCAGCTTTACCAACCTTACCTGAATTTAAAGCATTTAATAATTCTACTTCATCAACGACTTCTCCACGTGAAGTATTAATAAATA
>JAPLFM010000218.1:5974-13743 GCA_026390675.1 Candidatus Kapaibacterium sp.
ATTCATCTGTGCCAATAAAAGCTCCTTTGCTTTTATCATAAGGGATATGAAGTGAAATAATATCAGATGAAGATAACAAAGAGTCTAAATCTACATATTTTACATTTAAATCAGTTTTTCTTTCAGATAAAGAACTATAAATAACATTCATACCTAGTCCAATAGCTCGCTTAGCTAGTTCAAATCCAATAGCTCCTAATCCAACTATTCCTATTGTTTTTCCTGTTACTTCCATTCCCTTAGTGTATTCTTTTTTGGGCCATTCGCCCACTCTCATTGCAGTATTAGACAAATTGATGAATCTATTCAATGCAAAAATATGAGCTAATGCCATTTCTGCAACAGATATTGAAGAAGCTCCAGGAGTATTTAAAACTGGAATTCCTTTTTCTTTGGCATAAGCCACATCAATATTATCAACACCTACTCCACCACGAGCAATAACTTTTAACTTGCTTGCATCAATTATGTTTTTGGGAACTTTAGTAGCTGATCTTACTATAATGCCATCATATTTTGATATTTCATTTATTAAATCTTCAGGTGCAAAGAATTGCTCCGTTATTTCAATACCCGCATTTCTCAAAATCTCAGCACCTTCTGGAGCAATACCATCACTTATTAACACTCTCATATAAATCCTTTTTTGTTCTAACTAAGACTGCAAAATTACTGATTTTATAAATCAAATTTAAGAACTATTTGTAATTGTTAAAAATTACAAATAGTTATTCAACCAAACCCAATCTATCAAACATATAATCTACACTTGCAAAAACTTTATCATAATTGAAAAGTGCTTTAATATCTTCAGCTGATATATGAGAAAGAAGTTCTTCATCTGCAAGCAAGTTATCCAAAAATGGAATTTTCTCGTCCCAAGTTTTCATAGCGTTTCTTTGAACTATTACATAGGCTTCTTGACGCATTGTTCCTCTTTTAGCAAGTTCAAGTAATACTTTTTGAGAATGTATCAAGCCAAAAGTAAGATTCAGATTTTCAATCATTCTTTCAGGATAAACAATTAAATTATCAATTAATTTAACAGTTCTACTCAAGATATAATTACATGAAATTGTAGAATCAGGAATAATAACTCTTTCAACAGAGCTGTGAGAAATATCTCTTTCGTGCCACAAAGCATTATTTTCAATAGATGCAAATGCATTAGATCTTAATAATCGAGCTTGTCCACAAATATTTTCAGATGAAATTGGGTTTCTTTTATGAGGCATAGCTGAACTTCCTTTTTGACCTTTTGAAAAAAATTCTTCAGCTTCTCTAACTTCAGTTCGTTGTAAGTGTCTTATTTCAGTGCCAATCTTTTCTATCATTGAACCTATAAGTGCTAAAGAAAACATAAAGTTAGCGTGAACATCTCTTGAAACCACTTGTGTTGAAATATTTACATGTTTTAATCCAAGTTTTTCACAAACATATTCTTCTACTTTTGGAGATAGATGTTCATAAGTACCTACTGCACCAGAAATCATACCAATACAAACATCGTCTAAAGCAGATTGAAATCGAGTAATATTTCTTAAACATTCATCATACCAAAGAGCGAATTTCATTCCAAAAGTCATTGTTTCAGCGTGAATCCCGTGGCTTCTACCTACACAGACAGTGTATTTATGTTCCATTGCTCGTTTGGCTAAGGCAGCTTTAAGATTTAGTAAATCTTTCATAATAATTACTCCAGCTTGTTTGATCTGAACAGCTAAAGCAGTATCAAGCACATCTGACGAAGTCATTCCTAAATGAATAAATCTTGAAGAATTACCTACGTATTCCTCAACATTTGTAAGGAATGCAATCACATCATGTTTTGTTGTTTCTTCGATTTCATTAATTCTATTAGTATCACAATTAGCTTTTTCTCTAATAATTTTAGCATCTTCCATAGGTACTAAGCCCATTTCAGCTTGTGCTTCTACTGCTAATATTTCAATTTCTAACCAAATCTTGTATTTATTTTCTTCTGTCCAAATTTTGCCCATTTCTGAATCTAGGAGTTAATCTTTGCAAACCAGAAAGGTTAAATCCTTTTTGAATATTAGTACCAGAAACAACTGAATTAGTAAAATCTAATTGATTCAATTCTTCAAACTGAATCATTTCTATTTCTGAAACCTTTTCAGCAAATGAATTAAATTTTTGTATATAAAATAAATCTTGGTGAGATTTTATTATTGATACTATTTGTAAGGCGTTGCAAGACTTTGCAAACTCTATTGAAGCAAAAGCAAAAGCTTCTAAAGTTGGTACTTCAATTAATTTTATATTATCATTAAAACATAGTCCTTTAGCAAATGCTACTCCTATTCTAAGCCCAGTAAATGAGCCGGGACCAGCAGAAACTGCAATAGCATCTAAGTTGTCAAACGAATACTGCAAGTCATTGATTATTCTATATGTTAATTCAGCTAATAATTTGTCATGAAGATTGTTTACAAAAATAGTATATTCTGAAAGGAGTATTTCTCCTTTTGATAATACTACTCCACAGGATTGTCCTGTAGTCTCAATAGATAATATTAATGGGTTTTCAATCATTAAGCAACTCAATTATTTTTTTCAATTTCCATAAAATTTCAATAGCATTTTCTCTGCTTTTAATACCAACTTCCCAAATCAATTTATCTTTTAGTTGTATTAATTTAGAGTTTTCAGTATCATTTATAAATTCAAGAATTTCTGGGAAAACAACTTCATAATAGTTCTTTTTATCTTTATTAGGTAATTCACAAACCATTTTGTTAGGTTTCAAAACAACTTTTTCAAATCCAGAAGCAACAGCAGTAATTCTTAATTTAACTGCAAAAATCAATTCTTTTCCTTCTTTTGGAAGTTTGCCAAACTTATCTACAAGTTCTTTAGTAAGTTCTTCTAATTCAGTATTATTGCGTAATGCATAAAGTTTTTTATAATAAGCAAACCTTTCTCTATCACTTTTAATATAACTTGAAGGAAGTAAAGCGTCAGAATTTATTTCAATAGCAATTTCTTGATTTTCAAATGCACTTACATTTATTTTATGCAAATCATTGAAAACATCTCTAAATTCATTGTTTTTGAGTTCATTAACTGTTTCTTCAAGAATTTTTTGATATAATTCAAAACCAATATCAATCATAGCACCGCTTTGCTCTGCACCTAGTAAATTCCCAGCTCCTCTAATTTCCATATCTCTCATTGCTAATTGAAAGCCACTTCCTAAATCTGTAAACTCTTCAATTGCTTGCAATCTTTGAACAGAAACTTTAGTAAGAGTTCTAGCTGAAGGAACGGCTAAATAACAGAATGCTTGGATATTAGACCTACCAACTCTTCCTCTAAGTTGATAAAGTTCAGCAAGTCCAAAATGATGGGCATTATTTATTATCATAGTATTTGCATTTGGAATATCCAACCCAGATTCAACAATTTTAGTTGTAATTAATACATCAACTTTTCCAGAAATAAAATGTTGCATAATCTTTTCAATTTCAGAAGGAGTAAGCTGTCCGTGTGCTACGGCAAATGAAAGATTAGGCATATTCATATTAAGTTCAATCATTAAAGTATTCAATCCTTCAATTCTATCATTTACAATATATACTTGTCCGCCTCTTGAAGTTTCTGTTTCAATTGCTTCTAATACTTCTTTAACATTCCATTCTATTATTTCAGTATTAACAGGCAATCGGTTACGAGGAGGAGTTTCTATAATAGATAAATCTCTAGCACCCATTAAAGAAAAATTTAGAGTTCTAGGAATTGGTGTTGCAGTTAAAGTAAGAGTATCAATTGAAACTCTCAATTCTCTTAATTTCTCTTTTGAAGCTACTCCAAATCTTTGCTCTTCATCAATTACTAATAAACCTAAATCTTTAAATTTAACATCTTTACTTAATATTCTATGAGTTCCAATTAGAATATCAACTTTACCTTCATCAAGTTTTTTTAAAGTTTCAGTTTGTTGAGCTTTTGTTCTAAATCTTGAAAGTAAATCAACATTTACTGGATAACGGCTCAATCTATCCTTAAAAGACATAAAATGTTGTTGAGCTAAAATAGTTGTAGGGACTAAAATCGCAACTTGTTTACTAGATTGAACTGCTTTGAATGCTGCCCGAATTGCAATTTCTGTTTTTCCAAATCCAACATCACCACAAACAAGTCTATCCATTGGAGTTTCAGACTCCATATCTTTTTTAACTTCCAAAGTTGTTCTTGCCTGATCAATAGTGTCTTCATAAATAAAAGATGCCTCAAATTCCTTTTGCCAAGTATTATCAATCGAGAATTGGAATCCTAATTGCATTTTCCTTTGAGCATACAGCTTAATTAAATCACCAGCTATTTCTTTTAGTTTCTTTTTAGTTTTTTCTTTCTTTTTAGACCAATCATTTGTTCCAAGTTTGCTCAAACTAGGAATAAATTCATCATTTGCTGAATATTTATGTATTTTATGAATATAATTTAAATTTACATAAAGTATATCACCACCATCAAAAACTAATCTAATACAATCTTGATCACTATCACCTATTCTAACAGATTTAAATCCTTCAAATCTACAAATTCCTTTATCTTCGTGTGCAACTATATCACCATATTGCAACTCACTAAGTTCTTTTAAAGTTATTCCACCAGGTTTTTTCCTATGAGCATCAGTACTATCTAATACTCTCATTCTTTCAAATATTTCGTGTTCGGTAAAGCAAGCAATAGCTGAATTTGGTAATAGAAAACCTAAAGATGGAGTTTCATTTAACCATAACACATTAGTTTTTATTTTGTCCTTGAAATGATATAAGTCTGAGTCCTCTTCAAGTATTGCTTCAATCAAATCTTTGATTCTTTGAAGATGGATTTTACCATCGGCACAAATAAGGATTTTAAAATTATGTTGAAGATAATTTGTTAAAATTGATTTAATATTGACTAAAGAGCTTTTAAGACTTGGCTGTCTTTCTGATTTTAATTCAATATCAGCTTTTTTTAATCCATTAATTTCTATTTTACAAAATTTGGATAAGTCAGGTAATAATATTTCTTCATTAAATAATATTTCAGGATTATCTAAAACAATTACAGTATCTTCTGTCAAATAACTTAATAATGTTGTATTTGAATTAGTGTTAGCTGAATGAAAAACTTTTGCAATGAATTCAATTTCTTCATATACTTTAATTGAACGTTGAGATGTTACATCAAATTCTCTAATAGATTCTAATTCATCTCCCCAAAATTCTAACCTAATAGGATTTGAAAATCCTATTGGAAATACATCTAAGATCCCTCCTCTAATTGATATTTCACCTTCAATTGCTACAAAATCTCTTCTCTCAAAACCAGCTAATGATAAGTCTTGAGAAAAATCAATAAAACTTAAAGTTTGACCAACTTTAATTGAAATTTTATTAATTGATAATTGATTAGAATCTGGTAATGGTATATTAAAAATATCAGGTGTAGAAATAGTAATTGAGTTCAAATTCGTTTTTATTTTACTTAATCCTTCGATTAACCAACCAAAATGATCATCTTCAATATTTACATTGATTTTTTTATGCTTTTTAGGTTCTATCAAATAAGCTATTTGATTTTCATCAATTAAAAGCTTTAAGTCGTGATACCAATCTAATGCTTCTTCTCTACTATGACATAATACTAGGTAATTATACCTTTTTTCATTAAAAGCCAAACCAATAATAATAGATTTCAATGATCCAGACAAAGTCCGTATATTAGTTTTAGAATTTGATTTAAAAGATGATAGTAATTCTTTATAGAATTTTTCTTTTCTAATAAAATCAAACTTTTTTATATTGTTTTGAATAATCTGAGACATCATTATACCAAACAACTTTTAAATAGATTATTAAAATGCAATATATTTTCTTTCTTAACTCTAACTTTATATTGACTCCCAAAGTCATTATCAATTTGTTCAATAATCTCAGCTAATTTATATAGTGCAGGTAATTTGTTAGTTTCTGAATATTTTATCATTACATTAGATATATTACTATCTTGGTCATATTTTATTTGAAGAAAATTTAATAAATTTGGAATATTTAAACCAGTTTTGGCAGAAATAAATACTGAATCTGGATATTGTTCTTGGATAGATTTTAATCTATCAAAATCTTCCAACAAATCTACTTTATTAAAAACAATAATTATATTATCAATATTAATCTTGAGTTTTTCTAATGTTTCATTTACAACTTTTATATGATCTTCAAAATTATGATGTGTAATATCAACAACATTTAGTAAATAATCTGATTCTTTAGCTTCTGCTAAAGTTGATCTAAAAGAAGCTACTAAGTGAGCAGGAAGTTTTCTAATGAATCCAACAGTATCAGAAAGCATAGCATGAACACCATTCGGCAATTCGAAAGCTCTAACAGTAGTATCAAGTGTAGCAAAAAGCTCATCTTGAATATATACATCTGCATTAGTAAGGCATTTCATTAATGTTGATTTGCCTGAATTGGTATATCCAACAAGCCCAAACTTTACTAGATTTTCTCTGTTTTTTCTCTTTTGTTCATTTTGTAGGTCAATCTTTTCAAGTCTGTTTTTTAGGTAGATAATTTTATCTTTAATCAACCTTCTATCAGATTCAATTTGAGTTTCTCCTGGTCCTTTAGTACCAATTCCACCAAATTGTTTAGAAAAGTGAGTCCACATTTTACTAAGTCTAGGTAAAAGATATTGAAGCTGAGCAAGTTCAACTTGAGTTTTTGCTTCATTAGATTTAGCTCTTTTTGCAAAAATATCAAGAATCAGTCCACTTCTATCAACTACTTTAGTATCAAATTCTTTTTCAAGATTTCTTACTTGCATTGGAGATAAGTCATCATCAAAAATAACTATTTGAATTTTTTCTTCAATAATTTTTTCTTTGATTTCCTGAACTTTACCTTTACCAATTAAAGTTGCCCTTTTCTTTTTTTCTAATTCTTGATAATATGTATCAAGCACCTCAGCACCTGCAGTTTCAGCAAGAAAAGAAAGTTCATCTAAATATTCTTGAGCTAATTCTCTATTACTACCTTTTAAATTAACAGCTACAGCTAAAGCACGTTCTTTATTTTGAGTTAAATCTATCATATATTCGTTATAATTACTTTATTACAAAATTAATATAATATTTATAAATATTTTCCTTAATATTACAAACATTAAATATTACAAAACTAAAAACCTATGAACGTTCCTAATCCCAAAGAGTTGTTTAATATAGTAACAAGACCAACTGCAAAGTGGCAAATCAAGGTTTTTCTTGGTGTTTCTGCTATGATTTTAGTAGTTGGAACAATCTTTATGTCTATATTTATTGTTAATCAACTAATTGATAAAGAAAAAAGAATTATTGAAACATATTCTCATTTGCATCAAAAATTAATTAATCCTGATGCTCATGCAGAAGATATTATTTTACTAATGGATTCTATCACTCCTAATATAACATCTCCAATAATTATGACTGATGAAAATGATTCCGCAAATTATCCTTATGAAATATATACTCTTAACGTAGATATAGACAAAAAGCTTTCTCGTGAAGCACAAAGAGTTTATATGCAAGATTTGGTTATGGAAATGGGAAAGACATATCCTCCGGTAGTAGTTAAAGAAGCAAGTGGAAAGGTTTTATTCAAATTCTATTATAAAAACTCAAGAACAATAGACATACTCAAGTATTTCCCATATTTTGCAATATTGATGATTGGAGGTATTATTGTTATTGGGTATTTAGCCTTTAGTAA
>JAPLFM010000218.1:13758-18591 GCA_026390675.1 Candidatus Kapaibacterium sp.
TAGAAGAAATGAAGAACAGAAAGTATGGGTTGGAATGGCAAAAGAAGCTGCACATCAATTAGGTACTCCACTTTCAAGCCTTATGGCTTGGGTTGAAATACTTAGAATGAATATTGATGATCCACAGTCTATTTCAGATACTTCAAATGAAATGCTTAAAGATATTCACAGATTAAATACTATTGCCAATAGATTTTCTAAAATTGGCTCTAAACCTGAATTGACTAAAGAAAATTTAACTTCAGTTATTGATAAAGCTTGTACTTATTTTGAAAAAAGATTACCTCATTTAGGCAGAAAAGTAAATATTATTAGAGAATTTGGAAAAGAAAAATATATTGTTAATTTGAATATTGATTTATTTACTTGGGTTCTTGAAAACTTAATCAAAAATGCAGCTGAAGCAATTGAACTTAAAAAGGGTGAAATCCATATTAATATTTATGAAGAAAAAGATAAGTTAATAATTACAATAAAAGATAATGGAAAAGGAATGAATAAAAAGCTTAAAAGCCAAGTATTTAATCCTGGATTTACTACAAAAACACGTGGATGGGGACTCGGACTTTCGCTTTGTAAACGTATAATTGAGCAATATCACAATGGAAAAATCTTTATAAAGGATTCATATATTGGCAAAGGCACTACTTTTCAAATCGAGTTAGATAATAATCAAATTTTGATTAAAACTTAAAAATTATTTAAATAATCAAAAGCAACTTTAGCAAGCATTGCCATACCATTTTTCATTGGTTCTTCATCTGGAGAAAGTCTTGAATTATGTAAAGCAGGCATTTCTTTTTGATCTACTGGCTTTACCCCTAAAAACCAAAAAGTAGCAGGAATAACTTGGCCATAAAAAGCAAAATCTTCACCCCACATTTTAGGAATAAATTTAACTACATTTTCTTCCCCAAATATTTGATTTGTTGATTCTAAAGATAGTTTAGTAAGTGATTCATTATTATAAACAGGTGGATAACCTTTTACAATATTTAGTTTACATTCACATCCATACAATTTACAAACTTCATTTGATTTTTCAAGTAAAAGTTTGTGCATTTCGTCTCTCCATTCTAAATTAAATGAACGCAAAGTCCCTTTCATTTCAACAGATTCTGGAATTATATTAGTTGCAGAACCTCCATTTATTGAAGCTACGGTTAAAACCCCGGCATCCAATGGATCTTTATACTTTGTCATCATTGTTTGATAAAAAACTATAAGTTGTGAAGCTGCTAAAATTGGATCAAATCCAAGATGAGGCTGAGCAGCATGAGTGCTTTTTCCTTGAATCGTCCAATAAAGTTCATCTGCTGACCCCATTACAAATCCAGAATTTGTAGCAAACTTACCTTTGCTATCCCCTGGATAAATATGCTGTCCAAAAATAGCATCAACTTTAGGGTTTTCCAATACTCCTTCTTGAATTAATATACTTGCGCCTCCAGGTAATTTTTCTTCAGCAGGTTGAAATATTAGTTTAACTTGACCATTTAATTTGCTTTCAATTGATTTTAAAATTTCTGCTGCACCCAAAAGCATACTTGTATGCATATCATGACCACAAGCATGCATTACGCCACTATTTAATGACTTATATTCCAAATTTGTTTCTTCAAATACAGGTAAAGCATCAATATCAGCTCTTAATGCAACACATTTATCCCCTTTACCTAACAATCCTATAACCCCAGTACCAGCAAGAATTTTATATTCAATACCCAACTTAGTTAATTCACTTTGAATAAATTTTGAAGTCTCAAATTCTTCAAAAGAAAGTTCTGGATTTTGATGAATAAATCTTCTATGAGACTGAATTTTAGGATAAATCTCTTTTGCTTTATTTATAATAGTTTCTAACATTTTGTAATTATTTATTTTTATAAAAAGCAAAATTAATAATAAATTCTTAATTTTGTTCTTCAATTAATTTATAAAAGTAAATATGCCTTCAATAGAGAAAGATTTTAATCAAATAATCAACCTAATTCAATCATCAAATAAGATACTTATAACAAGTCATGTTAGTCCTGACGGTGACTCTATAGGTTCTTCATTAGCTCTTTGGAATTTTTTAAAAGAGCAAGGTAAAAAACCCAAAGTAGTTATGAATGACAATGTACCTAATAATTTAAAATTTCTAAAAGGTGCAGATAAAATCATAAAATATGATCAAAATGACAATTACAAAGGTTATGATTTAGTTATAATTTTAGATTTGAATCAACATAGTAGAATTGGGAATTTATGGTATAATTTAGAAAACATTGATTGTACCAAAATTGTAATAGATCATCATCAAGATCCAAAAGAATTCGCTAATTTCTATTATATAGATACTCAATCTTCATCTACAAGTGAAATCCTTTATGAAATGATGAATGAGTGGAATAGTAAATTTATTAATCAAGCAACTGCTGAAGCATTATATGTTGGAATAATGACAGATACAGGTTCTTTTCATTTTGATAGAACTGATTCTAGACTTTTTCAAATAGCATCTAATTTGGTTGAAATAGGAGCAAACCCTACTCAACTTTATGAAAGCGTTTTAAGTGTTAATTCATTTGCTTCATTACAACTTATGGGTAAAGCTCTAACAAATATGGAACTTCATTTTGATAGTAAGTTCTGTATGATGCCAATTACCCAAGAAGATTTTGAAAAAAGTAATACTCACCCAGGCGATACAGAAGGATTTGTGTCTTTTACACTATCTATTGAAGGAACTAAAATTGGTGCATTAATTACTCAGGTACCTGAAGAGAAAATTGTTAAATTATCATTAAGATCTAAAAAAGATATTTCAATTCGTGAAATAGCAGTTAAATTTGGTGGTGGTGGACATAATCAAGCAAGTGGAGCTAATATAAAAGATACTACTTTAGAAATTGTAAAAGCTCAATTGATTGAATATGTTGGAGAACTTCTAAAAAAAGAATGATAATTTATAATTATTATTCTTAAGTTGATTGAAAAGATAAGTTATTTAACTTGCACCAAAAAAATTAATTGTTATACTCTACCTAACCAACTTATTTTTCAATATGTTATACAAATTCATTCATTTCAATTTTTGCAGTGATTTATCGTTTTTTGTGTTTTTTTGTCATTTTTTCTGTCTTTATACTTGTCACCCTGAATTTAGTTCAGGGTATATTTTTAATTTATACTTTTCAAAAAACAACCAATTAAGAACCCAACTTTAATACAATTCCAAATTGCTGTCGCAATTTTCCAAAGGGAGAATGAACCAAAACCAAAGTCAGTTTTTGGAAAAATTTTCCAAATAAGTTTTCCAAATATAATTCTCGACCTCATCCCCAGTCAATTATCTGAATCAGGATTTACAGAATTTTAGGATTAACAGAATTAATACAAAATAAATTTAACCACAAGTAACACAAAGAAGGCACAAAGTTCGCAATTTGGAAAAATTTTCCAAATTCGGTTTTCCAAAGTTCGTTTTTTATCAAATAACGATATAATTTTTTTTTTGTATTCCAAAATCAAGATGGAATAAGACAAATTGCTGACGCAATTTTAAAGCGAAAATAAGAAAAATTAAATAAATAACTTGCAAATGGTTTGCAAAAAAATAGAATTTTTAAAACATAATTTTAAAGAACACATACACAAATATAACAAAATACCACTTAACACACTAATTGATTTCAAAGAACTTATCAAATTCTAAAACTAAAAAACTTGCTTAGGAGCATTACCACTTGCTCGTTAGCATCACGAGCGTAAAGAGTTAGGTGGTCTTTCATTATTTTATTGTTGTTATTCATTTTTTACTTAATCTCTAAACTACAAAGGGAGCATTACCCTAAATTTGCCCATACTGTTCACTAACTATCTTCCACATATTATTCGTTTTTTCAAGCCTAAGCCTACCTGCATATCCTCTGTTTAGACAGATCTCAATTAATACAATGTTTTTATTAATAATTTCAAGTTTATATATTAAAATAGAATTTTGAGGTAAATCGTATATTATAGGTTGATCATAAGATACTGAATATTGACTTTTAAATTTACTTACTTCTGTCATCACTGAATTATTGAAGAGGTAACTATTATGTACAACACAAATATTTCTATTTGTGTCAATCATTGCTGGATATCTTGGATGTAATATACCTTTCATGAACATTGATTTATTCGATAGAACTATTTTTAAAATACTTATTGTGTCTTGAAAAGTTAATCTATTATTTTTTACTTGATTTAGAGAATCAGTCAATGAAATATGTTGTAAATGTAGACTTTTATATACATTAAATTGATATATATTGAATACTAAACTTAAAAATGCAAAAAATAATATAAAAATGTTCTTTCTCATTCCTCTCGTCCTCCTTCACTTTTAGTTGGGATATTACTAGGTGATGATGGAATTATAACTGTTGAACTACCACTGTTATTTGTTGCAGGAGTAATAGGAGGTAAACTTGGGTCTCCTTTAGGAATATCATTAGGTATTGAAGGAAATATTCTCTTACTATTTATTGCATCCTGAATCTGTTCCTTAGTATTAAAGATTTCAACATTTTTATTTAGTTCTTTTTCAAAACCTTCTGTATTTAATTCCGCAGTTTTAGGAATATGTTTGAACAAATCTTTGCAATATATATTTCTTAAATAATGAATATATTCATGTAGTACAGTTATTATAGCTAGATTATGATCTTCCCCTAATTCAGTGTACTCTTAGAAAAGAGATTAATTGTAATTATAGTACATAGTTTCGTATTGCATTGGCGTTAGATAATTCAAACTTGAATGAATTCTTTCTCTATTATAAAAAAGCTCAATATATTTAAA
>JAPLFM010000130.1 GCA_026390675.1 Candidatus Kapaibacterium sp.
ATGATAATTAATTGTTACAAAGAAGTATTCGAAAAATAATCATTTTTTATATTACTTAATCAATATATTTCATATAGTTAACAACATAATTTCCTAATGCAATGCATTAGAAAATTATGCTAATGAATTATTTGGGATAAAGAAATCCTTTCAACTATTTAAAACGACTTTTGTTTTTTACAGATATATTGCATATCTTTGATATTGCATATCTTTGATTTTATAAATTCTTCTCAAGTTCGATTATATTGAAAATAACTATTCTTAAAAAAGATCCGAAAGTTTATTGTGCTAATGTCTATTTTGTTCAAGGTGATTGGAATACAATGGATGATGTAAATACTTTAATTGATGTAGGTACAAATGATTTTATAATTAAAGAATTAGATGATATTGCCTCTGGAGTTGGCAAAAAGAAAATATCTAATATTATACTTACTCACGAACATTTTGACCATGCTGCAGCTTTACCTGTGATTACTCAATATTACTCACCTGACAAAATTTATGGTAGAGGAAGTATAAAAGGAATTACCGACTTTGCAAATGACGGTATTAAATTAAGAGTTGCTGATGAAATTGCTGAAATTTTATATACACCCGGTCATTCCAATGACTCAATTTGTATATATTTCGAAAGAACTGGTGTTCTTTTTTCAGGTGATACTCCTTTGAATATTAAATCTACTGGTGGTTCCTACAATTTAGTATTCCTTGAAGCTTTAGATAGACTTCGCAAGTTAAATATTACTTCTATATATAGTGGTCATGATGAACCTATACTTGTTGGAGCCAAAGAACTAATTGAAACAACTTACAAAAATGTAAAAAATAGCAATGTAGTAATTTAACTCTGTTCAATTATTAATTCTCCATAAATATTATTAATAGTAGAATTTATATCAGAAGTTGAAACAACAAAAACTGTTTTATTATTTTGTATTAAAAACTTTTTAATTTCTACTAGGTCTGAAATTTTTAAAATTTGATTTGAGTTCACATTAAAAACTGAAATCTCAAACAAGTCATTTGCTTTTTCATAATCAAAATTGAAATTCTTAAAATTAAAGCCTTTTGTATAACTAAATAATATTGATTCATTGATTGAAAAGTATTCAAGATTATATTTAGTCAATTCTTTTTGAATGTTAATTTTCTGACTTAAAGAATCAAATACTATACAACCAAATAATTTATTTGTATTAAGAACAAGCATTTTTTCATTACAAATTATATCCTTATATATATATGTATATACTTTTGATTCTAAATTCGTAATTTTAA
Source organism: Candidatus Kapaibacterium sp. (assembly GCA_026390675.1). Lineage (GTDB taxonomy): Bacteria > Bacteroidota > Ignavibacteria > Kapaibacteriales > UBA2268 > JAPLFM01. Next base: position 1,285 of record JAPLFM010000130.1, read on the forward strand.
TTTTAATATCATTTGTTTCAGCAATCAAAATCATATCTTTAAACAAAAGATTTAGTCCACTTTCAGCCAAACTGTAAGCAAAATTATAATCAATGTTTTTAATTGGCTTAGAAAAAAGTATCATTTTAGGATCTACATCTCTAATTCCTTCAACATCAGTTACTATTTCGATTTGATTTATATTAAAAGTTTTTGCAAGAATAGTTGCCGTAAGATTAGAACTTTCAAACCCCATAGTAGTAGTGTTGCCTTCTTGGCTAGATGCAATGAAACCTTGTATAAAATACAATTTACCTTTCAAGCTTGCAATTTTGGAATTTAAGTTTCTTTCACATAATTCAAATATTGGTTTTGCATTTCCGAAATCAGAATTTGTAATAATAAGTTCTCTAGCATCAAGGAATATAGAATTTATATTGTTGTACTTGCAAATGAGTTTAATAAATTCATAAGAGAATATTTCACCAAAAGATAATATCCTATCAAAAATAGAAAGTGAAAGATTATTTGTAAGATTTATACCTTTTGAATAATCTTTAAGTTGTAAAGAAAATTGAAGTTATTTGAACAAACTCGTTAAAAAAATCTTCGCCTATATTTTTAGCAAAATCATTATAAAAACTTATAAAACTATCAATCAACAAATTAGCTTCTTCAAAATTTTCTTTAGATTTGTAAGCAACCTTTCTTAAAATTTGTGTGGACTTGCCAAATGCAGAAATAACAATAATAGTAGTATCATCTATTTGGTTTAAGTAATGTGTTAGATTATTAAATTCTTTGTGGTGTGTAAAAATAGTTCCACCAATTTTTATTATTTTTTTAATCATTGTTTTGTTTTTAATTAAAAATTATATAAATTACATATTGAATTCTTGCAAAATAATCTTTTTGCGAGGAATTCTATGTATATTTATTGATGGAATAATTTTTGCTAATGATATTTTTTAAAGTTTTTTTAGATTTTTAAAAATAAATGTGTAACATTTTTCCAAAAAAGCAGTTATTATATTAAGTTACGGAACAGAAACAGATTTTTTTAATAGTTTTTTAATTTTTTTAGAGGTTTTTATGAAAAATACGCTACGCGTAAAAATGTCAGGTTTGCTTTTAGCAATGGCTTTGGCATTTGTAGGCTTCACAGGCAGTGCTTCAGCACAGTATTGTGATTTCCCTGCTCAAACATACTATGACTTTTATGGTCATTTGGATGTTGCAACTCTTAATGAGACTGCTGGACTTGGCGGTGCTAATGGTACTCAGATTTTCCAAAATGCCACAAATAAAAATGATGGATACAAATTTTTTGGAAATGTAGGAAATATCGTTCAAGGTAGATTCTACAGATTGACTTTGCTTCAAAATGCTGCTGTGTATTTTGGATATCCTTACACTTCATCTAGAGTATTTCTAGATTTTAATGGTAATGGTAAATTTGATGTTGGTACTGTTCCTAATGAATTTGTTGGTGAATTTAGACAATTCTCATTCCCAACTTATTACACAATTTATCATGGTCCAGTAACAATAGCTGCAACTTTCGGTATTGGATGTACTAGCCCTCTTGGTGATACAAGATTGCGTATCATAACTGGTTACTACTACTGCCCAGCTGGTACTAACAATGCTTGTTATGTTAACTATGACTACTATGGTTGGGGATATTGCTATGGTGAAGTAGAAGATTATACTTTAACAGTACAACCAGATGCTCCTAAATCAATTCCTTCTGATACTCCAGTTATTATTAACAACGTTAAAGTTGAAGATTGGACAATTTATGATGCTGGTAAAACTTATAACCAAGATTGGTTAGGTTCTAACACACTTTCAGCTACTCCAAAACCACAAATATTATTCAATGGTGCAAACCAACTTGGTAGCACTATGGAAATGTATATTTCTGGTCCATTACCTTCTACAGCTATAGTATGGAGAGCTTTACAACCGGTTACAAACTCAAATACAATGACATTGACTAATCCAGTTGGAACTGCTTTCACAGATTCAGATGGTAAAACTAGATACAGATATGTACCTACAAATGCTACAGGTGTTGATGCTCCTGGTAGTAATGGTGATTTCTCTGGTCTTTCTGGTGGTGAATACAAATTTGTATTCCAATTATGGTCAACTGGTGGCGGATGCCCTGGTGTTGCTAATAGATTATTTACTGTAGCTTGGGATAATGATATTGCTGCTGCTTCTATTATCTCTCCACTTACAAGTGCTGCACCAAGATATACGTTGGTCAAACTATCAAAATTAATGCTTTATACCAAAATGTTGGTAAAAACAATGTAACTAGATTTACAGCTAAAGCATATATTAGAAACAAATCAGGTGTTTTAGTAGATTCAATTATTTACAAATACGATTCTGATATCAATAGTCCTGATCACCATGATGCTGATGTTGTTATAGCGCCATCTGGTAAACAAGAAATTGCAATGGGTGATAGAAGATACTTTACTGTAGATCAATATTCTATTAATTTAGATTTGTCAGCTGATGCAGGTTTGGATCAAGAAGCTTACAATAACACTTTCCCTAGAATTAATACTCCTATTTATCCTTTTGAAATTGCTTATGATGTTGAGTTGCAAGCTAATGCAATCTTCTCTCCAGCACAAGGCGATATTTTAATTGCAAATAGAACTTACAAAGCAAAAGCTGAATTTAAAAACAATGGTATTTCACCTCAATCTAATATCCCAGTTAAAATGGAAATTAGAGATGCAAATACAGGTAAATTAGAAACTACAGTTAATGGTATGATTGCAGATATTGGTATTGGTAGATATAATACTAAAACTGTTGAATATGCAACTTCATTCTCAGTTTCTAAACCGGGTAATTATAATGCTAAAATATTTGTAACAGCTCCACAAGATCAAGTATCTTTCAATGATACTTTAACTATATCTTTCACAGTTGAAGCAGGTATTCAAGGTGTTTTCACAGTTGGTTCAACTAAAGAAACAGCAGCTGGCTTTAAAACAGATAAAAACTTCAGTACAGTTCAAGAAATGATGGATGCTATTTACTATAATGGTATTTCTGGTCCAGTTGCTTTTGAATTTACTGATGCTCTTTATACTCTTACTGCAAGTGGACCTAACCCAGCTTGGGATTTGTCTTCAAATATCTTAGGTTTAGGATATAATGCAGAAAATAAAATGATTTATGATATTACTTTCAGACCTCATTCTAGCTTGTCTGGAAATAAAGCAGGTGTTAAATTTGATATGTCTTCAAATATTGGAGTTGGTGTGAGATTAGGTCAAAATGGAACTCCATCTAATTCAAACTCAGTTTACAACTCATTCCCAACTGCTGTGAATGCAAACAACAATGGTTATATTACTTTTGATGGTGGTGCTCAAAAAACATTGAAATTTGTTATCACTAACAATAACCCAAGTAGTAAAACTCACGCATCTGCATTCTTCTTAGGTTCTGGTTCTAAAAACATGACTGTTAAAAATTGTATTATTGACAATGGTTCAGTTGCAACTACAGGTAAATTAGTTGATTTGCCAACAGTTGCTTATAGTAATAATCAATTTGTTTATGATGATCCATATCCTGGATTCTCTCCAAGCTCAACTACTTTAACAAAATCTACAGCTTTATTCTCAGCTGGTGTTGTATTACACAGTTCAGTTGTTGCTTATTTAGCTTCTTCAGGTACTACTTCAAGTGGTAACTTAAAATTAGATACTTTACCAAGTATGAATAATTTGATTGAAGGTAATGAAATCACTAACTTTGCTTATGGTATTGCTGATATTGGTTATGGTCCTTTGACTTTACAATTCAAAACTGCTTTAACTGACTTTAATAACTACAATAACACTTTTAGAGGAAACTTTATTAGTAATGTTGAAAAAGCAGGTATCGTTTTAGGTCAAGAACGTAATTCATTAGTTCAAAGAAACAGAATTATGAATGTTGGAACTGCACTTACATCTATACCTACTTCAGGTATATTAATTGGTGGTGCAACTAAACTTGGTTCTTTTGGATTTAACAACAATGACATAACAATTGATGGAAACCAAATCAGTGGAGTTTATTCTTCAACTAATGCTTATGGTATTAATGTTGAACAAATTCAAAGACTTTACAACACAGGTGCATTAGACGTACAAATTTTCCCTAAAAATGCTGAAAATACTAAAGTTACTAATAACGTAGTATGGGGATTAAGTAACAACAATGCAAATGGTAATAGAGTTGCTATCAACTTGATGACTGAAAGAAATGGTAACTTATATACTCCTTTAAGAAACAATTACTTTACTAGAAATGATATGGTTGTTAATAACACAATATTAATTAATGAAACTGCAGTAAGTACAGGTTCGGTAGTTGGTGTTGCAATTCAACAATCTAATAATGCTGGTGTATATAATAATGCAATGTCAATAATTGACAAAAACATTAATCCTTCTTTAGGTAATACAGCATCTTTAGTTTTCTATCAAGGTATCAAACCAGGTCTTAATGGTGGTTTAACTGCAAATAGAAACTTGTATTATACTGGTAACGCAAACCCTGCATTATCTAATGTTGATTTGTTAAGAGTTGTTGAAACAGATAAATTAACTAATGTTATTTATGCTGGATCTAACGGTGAATACAGAACTTTAGATCAAGTACAATCTTGGTTAAAACAATGTGAAAATGGATTGTATGGCGATTTCACAAGTGATTATTCATTTTCTACTGCTTTCCCTTCTATGGCAATGATTAATCCAAATATTGCTAAAGGTTCTTTACAAAACAATAGAGGCGAAAACTTAACTTGGGTTACTGCTGATGCTCAAAATACAGCTCGTGGTGTATCTGGTGAAAGATATGACATTGGTGCATTTGAATTTATTGCTCCTCTTTATAATGAAGATGTAGAAGTAGTTACAATGACTACTCCAAGATCTTATGGATCTTTAGCATCTAAATTTAATGATGCTCAATACATAATGACAACTTCTCCAACTAATGTTACTACTAGAATTAGAAACAATGGTAAATTACCTCAAACTAATTATGGTGCAACTGTTAAGATTTATCGTCAAAATGCTGATAATACATATCCAACAACTCCTACTGTAACATCATCAACTAAACTTACATTGGCAACTAATGAATCAGCTGTAATAGATTTCCAATTAAACGGAACTGGTACAACTACATTTAAACCAGAAACATTTAGTGATTTGATTGATTTAGGTGGTAACGCTGCTTATCAAACATTACTAGATAATTTGGCAACTAACAATTTGCTTTACTTCTCATCTATGAAAGCTAACATAACTCCTCTTTACAAAATAGTAGTTACAACAGGTTCTGATGAAAATAATGCAAATAATACTGTTACAAAATATGTTCGTTACTATATCAAAAAATCAGATTTGAATACAATCGTTTCAGCAACTGATTTGAACGCTGATGTATTGAATCCGTTAACTACTCCAAATGCAGTAATGAGTAAATTGAACTCAAATGCATTGATTAGTGGATTTACTTCATTAGGTTGGAGAATTGTTTATCCATCAACTGGTGTAACTGCAGTAACTAATTATGATAAATTTGATAGAATGGGTTGGGAACCAAGAGCTGTAAATTATAATGACTATACTTCAAACTTCTGGGTAGATGGTGATAACACTACTACTTCAATATTTGAAATTGGTGATATTACAAATTACATAGCTGCAGCTGGTCAAAACCAATTCAAGAAAAACTTTGTAGTTGCTTCTCAAGAAATTGTAAGAAACAATCAAAATTACCCATCTTCTCCAGTATCAGCGGTTTATGATGATTTCAGAACTAACATTTTAAGAGCATCTTCATCTTCTATTACTCTTGGAACCTATGAGAATACTTTACTTGCTCCTAAGAGAGTTACAGGTATCAATATTGCACGTGATTTAACTTCTAAAGTAGCTAAACCAATTAACTCAGCTACTTCAACAACATATACTAATGATGTTTCTGCTTCTCCTTATGTTTTAGCTTCAGTAAATTCAGTTACATTAAACACAATTACTACTGCTTTACCAGGCTTAACAAGAGATGCATTTAAATATACTGATGTTGCTCTTACTCCTATAGCAGCAGTAGCAACGACAAACTTAGATAGAAACGTTATTACTTTAGGTTTGGATTGGAGACATATCGGTGATATGGAAACAATGATGCGTGGTGTTATTGATTATTTAGTTAAAAATACAGATGCAATTCCAGTTGAATTGTCAGACTTTAAAGCAACTAAACTTGGTAACAAAGTTGTATTAGATTGGGTTACTGCTTCTGAAATTAACACTTCTAAATTTGAAGTTGAAAGATCAGTTGTAACTAATACTGGTGCAGCTAACTTCGATAAAATTGCTGAACTTGCTGCTGCAGGTCAAAGCAAAGAAGTTAAATATTATGGTCCAGTAGCTGATTACAATGTAACAGTTGGTAATACTTATGCTTACCGCTTAAGAATGATTGACAGAAATGGCGATTTCTCTTTCAGCGATACAAAATTTGTAACTTTATCTTCTGCTAATGGTGTTGTAGAATTAAGTGATGCTAAACCAAATCCAGCATCAGTAGCAACTACATTCAACTTTAGTTTAACTCAAGCAAACAATGTAACATTTACAATTTATGACATCAATGGCAATGCAGTATCTACTTCAGATGCTAACTATGCTGCTGGTAACCATACTTACGAAGTTAACTTATTAACTTTAGCAAGTGGTCAATACAATGTAGTTTTAAGAGCTGGTGAAATAGTACTTACTAAAACAATTAATGTTATTAAGTAATTATTGAATCATAGTTTTTAAACTAATAATTATAAAAGCCTTTCAAGGAAACTTGAAAGGCTTTTTTTTGTTTATTAATTTGAAAAATTTATAAATGAATTCTCTTCTCAAAACGTTATAAAAAAATCTATATTTACATTGTAACTTTTTAAGTTTTAAAGTGTCTATTCTTTTAGAGATTACACAAATTCCCAAAAACAAATTGAAAAAATTAACTCTTATAATATTCTTATTCTCATTTAGCCATTTGTTTTCGCAACTAAGTCTGACATCAAGAAATTTCATAGCCTATGACAAATCTGTATTTTCAGCTGAAGTTAAAATATCAGTAAATGGTGTTTTTACAAATCTAAATTTAGAAAACATAGTTATACTTGAAAAGAATTATTCCACTCCTCTTATAAAAATTGAAAATCTAAGTGATGGTTGGCAAAAAATATATTGGATCCCAAATTTTACTTTAATTACTGATTCTTATACTGCTGATATCCTAGCATCTAAGGATATATACGCAGGCAAAACTCCAATAAGTACTACTAATTTAAATTTACCTCAATTACTTGTCAAATATAATAAAGGTGGCCAACAAGTTGGCGATGTTAATTTTGGTTTTGTTGAAGTTGGCAAATCAGCAGTACAACAAGTAGATTTAATATATGGGCGACCAATTAAAAGTTCAGATGGCAATGACGTACCTGTAAAATTAGATTCGATAACCAATAACACACCATATTTTTCTTACAAATGGCTTGGAAATACATTGAGCCAAGATCCACCACCTTGTAATTTGACTGGATCTTTCAATTCAATTGTTAGTATTTACTTTACACCTAAAGAAAACAGACTTTATTATGATGTTTTAACATTTCACTACCATGGTGGTGCAAAAAAGCATGTCAAATTGTTTGGTAATTTTTATGAAGTTCCACCTTCACAACAGTTGAGAATAATTTCTCCAAATGGTGGTGAGCAATTTATCCCTTGTCAAGTTGTTGAGATAAAGTGGAGTGGGCATGTTCAAAGTATTCCTGTATTAGTTCAGGTTTCTTATGATAATGGTTACTACTGGAAAAATATTATCGAACTTAAAGATTCAGTATTCCTTTGGTCTGTACCTGAAGAGGTTGGCAAAAATGTTAAAATCAGAATATCTCAATCATTATCAAACTCAGATCCTATTGATTTGGTTCAAAATGTTGGAGTTGGAAATATATCTTACAATACAGATGCTTCAAAATTGATTTCTGAAAAGGCTAAAGGGGTGCTAGAAGAGTGGGATTTAATAAATTTAATTCCAGGTAAAAAGTATAATTTTGGTAACAATATTGATTATCATATTTCTGGATTAGACTATTATGATAAAGATAAGATATTTATTAGTTATAATGCAAGTAATTATGCTGGTAATAGTATTGATACTTTATCTACAATTCAGAACTCAAAATTAAGTTCCATTCCATATAAAAGTTATAAAATAGGTGTTACAAAATTAGATAAGTTAAATAACACAATATTTGTAACCTCTGCTTTTGGAAATGTAGTAGAAATATTAGATGCAACTACATTTAAATCTAAAAAAATATTACCTTTTACAAACCCAGTTCTTTCGATAAATTTAAATCCTGAGAATAACCTTGCTATTTTTGCATTGATTAATGGTGATATTGAAGTAATGAATTTAAAAGACTATTCAAAAATTAGGACAATTAAAATTGATGATAGTCCACTTGCTGATAATATTTTAATTGCACCAAATGGTAAATATATGGCTATTGCTTGTCAGCCATATCAAAGTACCTTCACTCAAATATATTTGGTTTTGATTGAAACAGGTGAAATAATCACTACTTTTAGAGAAATTCAAACAAAAGCAGTCGGAATTGCATTTAATCCAACTTCAACTTCTTTTATTTTTGCTGGAGCAGCACAACCTCAAATTTTAGTTTATGATATAATTTCAAAAGAAATTAAACTTACCTTCTTTAATACGACTGGGATATTAAATAATATAGCTTATTCACCAGCAGGCAACTCTCTTGTAACATCAGCTGGTTCTGATAAAACTTTAGTTTATCGCACTCTTACAAGCCCTGAAAATGATGTTAGTGATAGTGCTTTTACGATTAGATATCCATATATAAATACCATTCCAATTGTAGCTTCTGATAATTTGATTTTTAATGATTCAACAAGTACATATACATTAAGATATTGTAATAAAGATTCAATGGAATTGGATATATCTTCAGCTAGTTTGGCTTTTGGTATTAATTTTAATTTGAATGATGGACAATTCCCAGTTAAGTTAAGACCAAATGAATGTAAAGACATAACCTTAAATTTCAATCCTAAAGATACTGGAAATGTATTAGATACAATTAGATTAATAAATTGCAATAAACAATACAATTTATTGGTTTCTGGTAAGGGAATAATTAGAAATTTAATTCCAGTTCAAACAAATTATAATTTTGGAGAAGTTTGTGTTGGTGATACTTTAATAGCACAAATTGATCTAGTTAAAAATAATGATACAAAAGATATTGTAGTAAGCCCAATTAATATAATAAACAATAATAATGGTAAAACTTCATTTATAATAAGTCCACAAATCAAAGATACACTTTTGAAACCAGGTGAGGTATTGAAAGTACGAATATTAGTTGTACCAGATTCGTTTGGAATTAGAATGCAAAGTATAAGAATACCATATTATTACCAAAACAAATATTATTCACAAGCAAATTTTACTGTAAAAGGAATTGGAACGGTTTTAGGTTACAGCAATCTAACATTGCCATTTATTCCTGAGATTAAAACAAGAATATTAACTCTTACAAATCCAGGAGTCGATAGAGTTCAAATTGATAGTGCAAATGTTTATCCTAAAGATAATTTTAGGGTTTTATCAAGTTTGCCAATCTCAATTGCACCAGGAGGTAAAGCTGATGTTGAAATTGAATGGTTTGGCAATAATTCTAATGTAGCTTCATTATCATTGGTAGCTACTCCTTGTTTAGTACAAAAATACATTCCTTTAGTTTTTTATTCTGGAAGTTCAGTTGTAAGGTTAAATGATATTGAGGTTGATCCTAAAAACGAATGTGAAATAATAGTAAAATTTAATACTCAAGAAAATTACAAATACAATGGTAAAAGGTCATTTGATGCAGAATTATCTATGAACCCAAGATTGTTTTTCCCTGACAAAGTAACGTCAGATTTTGGGACTGGTACTTTAATCTCAAGAGAATTGGTTAATGATAGAAGAATAATTAAATTTAGAATTGAAGGAGATTTTAATTCTACTGATTCATTTGTTGCTAAAATACATGGATTTGCCGGATTAGCTGAAACTGATACAACTTATATGTATATTACTCAAAATTCAACTTTTTGGGGTAAAAGTGTTAAAACACAATATCAAGGAGCTGATTTTAAGTTAATCAATCTTTGTGGAGATAGAAGGGTTATTGATAATAGTTTGTTGAAGTCGATTAGTTTAGCTCCAAATCCTGCAAATGACAGAACTACTTTAACTATTAACACAAAAGAAAGCCAAAGATATGAAATTAATATTTTTGATTATCTTGGTAATACAGTTAAAAAACAAAGTATAGAATGTAAAATTGGAGACAACAATTTGGATTTAGATCTTAAGAATATTCCTATAGGTATTTACTCTATTAAGTTAACAAATGGATTTGAAAATAAAACTATAAAGATGTATATTGAAAGATAAAATGAAAATAGCAAAACTTCTGTTTATATTTTTGAGCTTTCACCTTTTTTCATTTGGTAAAGATTCAAAAACAACATTACTATTTAATATTGATGCAAATTTTAATTTATATAATGCAAGTTTTGTTGGCTTAAAATCTTATCCAATTTGTTGTACAAAATTTACAAATGGTTTTGGAGTAGCTCCATCAATAAATGCAGGAATTGAATACCAATTGAAATCTAAAATTATTGGGAATGATAATAAATATGGATTAACAATTGGTTATAATGATTTATCTGGTATGCTTAAACAAAATGAGTTTATCGCTAATAAGGTTTATCCAGATAGAGTTGAAAAAGTATATTCAGATTTTACTTTTGATGCTAGTTTAATTGGGATTAATATTCAGAATTATTTTATTACTGATTTGCCTTTTTTAGATGAATTAAAATTTAAGATTTTTTTAGATGCAGGCTCTTTTTTCAAACATTCTTTTTCACAAAAAGAAGAAGCAACAAGTCCAAATGATTTTGTATTTGAAAATAATAAAAGAGTTAGATCTGAAGAAAAGGGTGAAATTTCAAATATGAGTAGTTTGTATATGGCAATAGGAGCTGGACTTAGTTATCCGATTTTTTCATTTAATTCTATTAAGATATACTCAGAAATCAGTTACAATTATTCATTTACAAGTTTGATTAATGACCAGCAATGGAATGTTAATCAATTAAAAATTGGTTTAACAGCTAAATACAAATTACAAAAAACCATAAAAGACCCAATTGCTCCAGAATTACCAATTGAATTGCCTTTGCCAAAAGTACCAGAACCTCCGAAACCAGATACTATTTTTGTAGATTTATTAGTTGATGAAAGTGGTAGAATTCTTAATAACAATGATACAGTTTTTATTTATAAAGATGTAAAAGAGTATGTAGAAAGTTATGGATTTTTGCCAGTAGTTTTTTATGAAACAAATAGTTTGAATTTTATTAATACTGATATTATTGGGCAAACAAACCAAGAACAAAATGCTCAAAGAGATATGAAAAACCAGATTGTTTCTTATTTAAATCAAAATGTGAATATAAATGCAAATATTATCTCATATTCTCATACAGGCGAAAAAACTGGAATTGCTGATGATAGAGCTATGGAGTTTATAAAAGACCTTTCTAATTCAGGTATTGATAAAAATAGACTTTCATATAAAGTAGTAATTAATAAAAAGTTAGATAACAAACGTGAAGAGCTTACACTTGATAATCAAAAGTTAGAATTCGAATTTTCAAATGGAAATAAGCTTTTACAATTTAACTATAGTACTAAAACTGAAGAGAATATCTCTCAATTTAAAATTAATGTTAAATCTATAACTGATTGTACTGCAGACCCTTGCAATTCTATAATCAGACTTTTTGTAAATAATAAATTAATAGATGAGCAGTTAAATGAAATCAATGATATAAATATTAAAAAATACAATTTAGATCTCAAAAACTTGACAGAAATGAAATTTATAGTTTTAGCTAATGACTCTAAAGGGAATTCAAAACAAAATTCAAAAGAAATTATTTTTAAAGTTGTAAATAATTCATTCAATAAAATTGTAAATTTAGTTGAAAATAGTGTTGCAAATCAAAGTTACGAACAATATATTTTGGCATTCACCGAATTTGATAAAAGCAAATTGATTGGTCTAAATAGAGAAGTTCTTGATAAAATAAGAATTGCTGTTGGTTTGAATAAAAAAGTTGAATTGTTAGCTTTAACAGATAATTTAGGTACTACGGAATATAACAAAACATTGTCTCAAGCAAGAGCTAAATCTGCACTTTCTATACTTAATGTTTTAGATTCTAAAATAAATGTTATTTATCCAGATGATTTTATATTTTCAAATAAACATCCTTATGGAAGATTGTTAAATAGAGCTATTATAGTTAGAATATTTAACAATTAAAATTAAATGACTGAAATATTACTAAATTTATTATTAAATTGAAATAAATAAAATACAAATATGCAAATTGAATAAAAATTATAAAATATTATCTTTAAGTCATCTCGAACATTTCAATAATTTTGTTTCAAACAAATTAAAAGAAATATTCTTAAATGGTATTGAAATATATACATCTTCTGAAGTTAATTTTAAAAAAGATACTTTTGATTTGATAATTATAGATGAAAATTTTATAATTAAAGAAAAGTTGCAATCACAAGATTTAAACAATTTGCAAAGTTTGTATATAGTTGTTTCTGAAAATTTCTCGAAAGTTTCTTCTGCTTTATATATTAGATTAGGAGCTTGGTCAGTTACAGATTTTGATTCATTAAGCGAAATTCTTTTAGATTTCAAATATAATAATGGATTTGAGCAAAAACAAAAAAATGTTAGCGACTCAACTTTTTTTGAACATTCCGATTTTTTACATTTAATCTTCGATAGTATTCCATTAAGTATTACAGTTAAGTCTGTACCTGATTTGAAATATGTTTTTGTAAATAAGCATTATGAATTGACACATAATATTGAAAAAACAAATATTATTGGTAAAGATGTACAAGTAGTTTACAATGAATCAAAAGCAAATGAATTGTTTATTGAAGATAGTAAGGTAGTTAGAACAAAAGCATTGTCAGTAAATACTTATTCTGATGTTTGGATTGAAAATGGGTTGATGAAAAACAAAGTACTTTCAATGACTAGAATTCCAATTTTGGATACTGAAAGTAATAATGTAATTTATTTACTTAATGTAATTAGAGATATTACTGATGAGTATGTTCAAGATTTGGAACTTTTAAAAGCTAGGACAAGACTTGAAAGGATGTTTAATTTAAGTCCTATTGGAATTATTTATCTTGATGCAGAAACTAAAAAAATACTTAATATCAATTACAGAGTTAGTAAGTTTTTAGACTTAACAAAAGAGAAAATAATTGAACATACTCTTGCTGAAATAGGTGTTTGGGGACAATCACAAGAAGACCTCTTTTATAACGAATTATTTGAAAAAGGAAAAATTTATAATTACAAATCAATTTTCAACACTCCAAATGGTGAGAAAAAGCACATGAATCTTTCAGGAGATTATATGACTTTTGAAAGTGAGGAAATGATTGTATTAATGGCATTCGATATTACATATCAATTTGATTCTCACCAATTAATTGAAACAAATACTAAAAAACAACAAGAACTAAATAAACTTAAGACAACTTTTATCTCAATGATTTCTCACGAGTTTAGAACTCCGTTAACAACTATTACTTTGTCTAATGATTTGTTAAGAAGATATAGCGAAAAATTGACTCAAGAAGAAAAAAACAAACATTTTGATAGAATTCAAAATACTGTGCTTAAAATGACTAAATTAATGGAAAATGTTTTGATTATAGGTAAGATAGAGTCAGGACAATTTATTCCTAACCCAGAACCAATTGATTTGCCTTCATATTGCTCTTCATTAGCTGAAACAATTGAATTTAATAGTAATGGCTCACACATTATTATGTTTTCAAGTGAGAGTTATGAATACAATACTAAAGTAGATGAAAATTTAATTGGTCTTATTTTAAGCAATTTACTAAGTAATGCTGTAAAGTATTCTCCAAAAGATTCAGTTATAGATTTTAATTTAAGTTTGAATGAAAATCATGAGGCTATTTTTGTAATTAAAGATAATGGTATCGGAATCCCTGAAGAAGATCAAAAGCATTTGTTTGAATCATTTTATAGAGCTAAAAATGTTGGACCTATAGATGGTTATGGTTTAGGGCTTTCACTCGTTAATAAATGTGTTGAATCAAGTAAAGGGAGCATCTCTTTTTACAGTGCTTTGGGAGAAGGAACAACTTTTACAGTAGTCTTACCTACAAATTTAAATTCTCAAGATTTCGCCTTCACTGTTTAATCTTTAACCTAAAAATATCATAAATAAATCTAATCTTTAAAAGATTGTAAAATATTACCCTAATATTTAATCTTTTTTTCTTAATTTGAAATTAAATCAAATTTCACAATATTAATAATAAAAATGGAGGTTTAATGGAAGCACAATCAGGACACCCAAAAGGACTGTATGTACTCTTTATAACAGAAATGTGGGAAAGGTTTAGTTATTATGGTATGAGAGCAATCTTTATGCTTTATATGATTAAATCACTCGCTTTTGATGCAGCTACTGCTTCAAATATTTATGGAAGCTATACAGGGTTAGTTTATCTTACTCCACTTATTGGTGGGTTTGTATCGGATAAATACTGGGGAAATAGAAGATCTATATTTGTTGGTGGACTACTTATGGCATTAGGGCAATTTACTATGTTCTTTAGCGCATCAAATTCAGGCAATCCATCTTTAGCTCATCCATTATTGTATTTAGGTCTTTGTTTTCTAATATTCGGGAATGGATTTTTTAAACCTAATATTTCAACTATGGTTGGTCAGCTTTATTCAGAAGGTGACAAAAGAGTAGATTCTGCATTTACAATTTTTTATATGGGGATCAATCTTGGTGCTTTTTTCTCTCCATTAGTTTGTGGTTATCTTGGTGAAAACATTGGGTACCAATGGGGGTTTTTAGCTGCTGGAATAGGAATGGTTGTTAGTGTAGTATTTTTTGAATTTACAAAAAACAAATATATTGTTACTGCTGATGGAGTTGGTATTGGGCTTCATCCTTCAAAGAAAGAAAGTAAGACTACTGATGTAGAAAGTGTAAAAGTAAGTAGCTCTTATATAGCAATGTGGGTAGTTATTGAAATAATAGTGGTTACTATATTCAAAAATTTCTTAAATATGGATATTATAGGCTCATTTATATTTGCTACGGCTATAGTTGGTCCTTTATATATCATTATGGATAAATCTTTATCAAAAGATGAAAGAGAAAGAATTTTAGCTATTTATGTAATTGCGTTTTTTGTTATTTTCTTTTGGGCTTGTTTTGAACAAGCTGGTGCTTCATTAACAATCTTTGCAGATAAAAATGTTGATAGACATTTTATGGGGACAATCATTCCAGCATCATTCTTCCAATCAGTTAATGCTGTTGCTATTGTTATATTCGATCCAATATTTGCTTGGCTTTGGATTTATCTTGGCAAAAAGAACCTTGAACCAGCTTCTCCAATTAAACAAGCAATCGGTTTGTTTCTTCTTTCATTATCTTATTTTGTAATTGCTTTTGGAGTGCAAGGAGTAAGTGCAACTACTAAAGTTTCTATGATGTGGCTAATGTCATTATATATATTGCAAACTTTTGGCGAATTATGTTTGTCACCAATTGGTTTATCAATGGTTAATAAATTAGCTCCTTTAAGATTTGCTTCTTTATTAATGGGTGTTTGGTTTTTATCAAATGCAGCTGCTAATAAATTTGCTGGTTCTCTAAGTGCTTTAATCCCATTAGATGCAAAAACCGGTGAATATATAACTACTCATTTTATGGGATTTTATACTATTGCAAATTTGCACGACTTCTTTATGCTATTTATGGCAATGAGTTTGGGTGCTAGTATTTTACTTTTTGTAATGTATAAATGGCTTGCCAAACTTATGCATGGTATTCATTGATTTAAATCCATATTGATTTCAATTTAATATGATTTTCCAAGCCACCTAATACAACAAAATTTAGGTGGCTTTTTTTTGCATTTTTCAAATGTTTAAATATATTATTAAAAATATTTCTAAATTTTTTACTAATTTGTTGAATTATTAATAGTTACATTTAAATTTATTAAATAATTTGTGGAGTTTTAATGTCTGAAACAATAAATGTTGGACACCCTAAAGGACTATATGTTTTGTTCTTTACAGAGATGTGGGAAAGGTTTGGCTACTATCTTATGCTTGGTATTTTCTCATTATATATGATTGATGCATGGGAAAATGGTGGCATGGGGTTTATCAAACAACAAAAAAGTGATATTTATGGCACTTATATCGGCTTAGTTTATCTTACTCCTTTTATTGGCGGGTTACTTGCTGATAGAATATTAGGTTACAGAAAGATTGATAATTCTTGGTAATGGAATGTTCAAGCCAAATATTTCTACTTTAGTTGGTAACTTATACAACAATGACACTTATAAAGAAAAGAAAGATGCTGGTTTTAATATTTTTTATATGGGTATAAATATTGGTGCTTTTGCTTGTAATTTCGTTGCTGCTTATATGAGAATTAATTTTGGTTGGGGATATGCTTTTTTAGCAGCTGGTGTTGGAATGTTGGTCGGTATAGCTATATTTATTTCAGGTTCAAAACATGTAAAACAAGTAGATGTTATTAAACCACTTCAACCGGGTGATATGTCCACTTTAAGAATATTAATGCTAACTGTGCTTCCAATGTTCATATTTGGTTTAGTCGGTTATTTTTATAATGGTGTAACAAGTGCTACAAATCTGGGTGGTAACTTATTAGGAACAGATACAAATGATGCTTTTATGTTTGGTTGCTTGCCAGTAATTGGTTTTTTCTTATACTTATACAAAACAGCAAATCAAGAAGACAAAAGACCGATTGGAGCATTACTTACAGTATTTGCTTGTATAATAGTTTTTTGGGCAGTGTTTCATCAAAATGGTGATGCTTTGACTATTTGGGCAGAAGAACATACTGATAGAGCAATGCCTGCAATGATATCAGGTACTGCCGATAAAATTGGTATGGCACAAACTGTTACAAATTTAGGTGATTCGACTAAAGCTAAAAGCAAAGCTTATTTTCACAACTTAGATAAAGCAAAAATACCTGAAACTGGTAAAAGTTTGAAATTATTTTCAACAGAATTATATCAATCAATAAATGCCTTTTGGGTTGTTCTTTTGACTCCTGTTATTGTCGGCTTTTGGGGATTTCTCCGTTCTAAAAAGAAAGAACCAACCACCCCTACAAAAATTGTTATTGGATTGGTAATTACTGCACTTTCAGCTTTGGTTATGGTTGGAGCTGTTTATGCAACAAACAATCTTGGTTCAAAAGCTAGTAGCTTATGGTTGATTGCATCTTATGGAGTAATAACGGTAGGGGAGCTATGCCTTTCACCAATGGGACTCTCATTAGTTTCAAAGCTTAGTCCTCCAAGAATTACTGCACTTATGATGGGTGGTTTCTTTTTATCTACTTCAGTAGGCAACAAACTTTCTGGAATGCTTTCTGGCTTGTGGGAAGGGTTTGGTGACAAATCGCACTTTTTCTTAATGAATTTCGGTTTACTTTTGGGAGCATCACTTTTACTATTTGTAATGCTTAAATGGCTTAATGGTGTTATGAAAGAAAAGAATATATATTAGTTTTTAATAACTAAAACTAAGCCTAAACCATCAAATAAAGTACATGATCTTCAAAAATCAAAAGGTATTAGAACGTGGTAAGAGCAAGAGTAGTTTCAGGTCTAGAGGATGCACACAAAACCAAACTATCAAAATAGCATTAATACGGAAATTAAAAATCAAGGTAGGTATTCAGAAGTTAGTTGCCTCCTCCCCTTTCTAAGTTTCAAAGAAACTTTGAAAAAATGGGGAGGAACGAGGTGGGGTTCTTAAAAAAATGCTAATTTGACATAAAAAGTAATTAAATTGCGAAAATAAAATTGGTTTGTCCTTATATGAGAGTTAAAAACAAAATATTATTGGAAGTAACGAACTTAGCTGGAAATACGCTAAGAACCCCACCCCAGCCCTGCCCCAATGTTTCAAAGTCTTATCAAGACTTTAAAACGGGGAGGGGTGAATTAATATGAAAAATTTAATAATTCTTGTTTTTGTTGTCTTTAAAACGGGGAGGGAGGAATTAATGCACACAAAACCAAACAATCAGAATAGCATATATACGGAAATGAAAGGCAAGATTGGTTTTCAGAAGTTAGTTGCCTCCTCCCCTTTCTAAGTTTCAAAGAAACTTTGAAAAAATGGGGAGGAACGAGGTGGGGTTCTTAAAAAAATGCTAATTTGACATAAAAGGTAATTAAATTGCGAAATCAAAATTGGTTTATCCTTAAATGAAAAATAAAAACAAAATATATTTAAAAGTAACGAACTTAGTTGGAAATACGCTAAGAACCCCACCCCAGCCCTGCCCCAATGTTTCAAAGTCTTATCAAGACTTTAAAACGGGGAGGGGTGAATTAATATGAAAAATTTAATAATTCTTGTTTTTGTTGTTTTTATTATTCAGTCTTGTAAAGATAAAAGTACAAATATTCAAGAAGCATCTCATATAAATGAGATAATGTATTCGAATGAAACAGGAGTAAGTCTTATAAGAGAGGACACTCTCATAATTAAAAAAGATTCAGTCACATTCTCACACGCTAGAGTATTTACTTCAGATAACAATGTTGTTAGAAGAAAGGTAATATTTTTAGACTCTAATTTATTGAAGAAGTTTGTATCTGAGTATAACTTAGTTGAATTTTGGAATTTAAATGACTCTTATGGTATAGATAGAAGAGGAAATGATGGTGGGGCTAGATTTATTTCATTGATTTCTGCTGATAGAGTTCATAAAAATATTGTAATATTTGATGGTTCTAATGATGTTATTCAATTAAAGAAATCATTTTTATTTATTGATTCATTAATTGAATACTACAAAACTATTTACCCATTAAAATAAGGAAATTATGAAAAAAAATATCTATTTGGCTTCCATTATTCTCTTCTCATTTAATTTTACAAACAATCT
>JAPLFM010000296.1:0-3743 GCA_026390675.1 Candidatus Kapaibacterium sp.
CTTATCAAAAAAACCCATTCTACCTAATAATTTATATTTGCCTACTCTCATTATATCTTATTATATGTATTGTTAAATTAACTATACAAATATAAGCATAAATCCTTGAATATCATACACTTAAATTTTAGAACCCACCTTTATAAAAATAAAAAAAATCCCTCGGAACACTACTAACGAGGGATTTTGTAATTGTGATTTCACACTTCTAAAAATAACACTGAGGGCGAGTAAGATTGTAGTCCACTACCTACCACAATCCCACCCATACGCCACTCAATGTATTATGGAGGAGGAAATCAATCGTGAATAATCAATTTTTCAGTTCTTACCCTTTCACCAGTTTTAAAGGATAATAAGTAAACTCCAGTTTGAAGTTCGTCAATATCTAAATTGTAATTAACTAAGCCACTTAAACGGTAACCCAAATCAAAACTTTTTAGTAACTGACCAACTGTATTATATATTTCTATATTTACATTTCTATTATCGTCAAGTTTGAACAAAACATTAGCAAATTTTTTCGCTGGATTGGGACTTATTGAAATTTCATTGTCTAAAACTTCATTTTCAACATCACTAATCCCATTGATTTTAACATCAGTTTGATAAATTGCATCTTGTTTGTACTTCAATCCATTTTGGATTATTTTGCCATTAATTATATCTGCAATATTATCAAAAGCTAAATTATATTCTTTATTTGTTTTCTTTTTCCAAAGTTTTGCAATCAAAGGTTCATTTTCAATTGCTCCATCAGTTTTTACTTTAGTACTAATATCATCGCCCCACATAGTAATTACAGAACCCTTAGGATTGTATAAAGCTGATCCAATAAGCATTCCTTTTGTGCTAAATATTCCAAATTCATCACCAATCTCAGCTTCGCTTGAGTTTATAACTATTACTGCTGAATTGCCAGTCAATTTCATATTAGGAATATAGTTAGTAGGAGTTTCATTTAGCAATTGGAAAGCAAAACTATTATTATTTAGAACAGGTGCAATAGCTCCACTACCAGATGGATAAAAGAAAGTAAAGCTCAAACCACTATTTAGTTTGTATCCATATCCTGGTTTCATAAATCCAATATTATTAATGTTATAAGCAGGATAGTATATGCTACCATCTTGGTCTTTAGCCATTCTCAAAAATGGGAAACTAGGAAACAAGGTAGAAGCAGCCATTGAATCTTTTGGTAAAAAAGAAATAATTTGCCAAGCATCTTGTACAATTGTTAAACCATAATTCAATACATTTACATTGATACCTTTTATTTTTAAAGTATCATTGTTATTCATATAAATTTGATAACCATTTGACATATTCCAATTTGTAATAGTATTCAAATTTTGAGCTGGATAATAAGTATTACCAGCATCGTTTTTAACATACTCCATATTAGGCTTTATACCACTCAACATTGAAGAAATTTTTAAATCATTGGGAATTAAGTTACTAGATATCAAACTCCATTTTCCACCGGTTAATGGTATGTTTAATGATTTGTGAGTGCGAATAGAAGAAAGAACATAAACTCCATCATTTGCATACAATCCAGTACCTTGAGAATAGGAAACAGTAGCATTATATTCGATTCCGTTTTGACTATCCCATATTTTGAATGTAAGAGTTTCACCTATAGCATATCCATCTTTAACAGAAGTTTGAGGGTTATCACCCCAAATTGTCAAAGCGTTGTTTTTAGTACTATCCCATAATTTATATCCAGCACAATAATCAATGCCATTAACAGTATAAAATACACCAATAGCAGATCCTTGTGTAATGTTTGAATCAAGTATTTTAGGAATTATTAATCCATTAATATTTGGAATAATTGCAATTGCAGTACTACCAGTCATTGAAGAAAAATTCCAAGATTGTGGAACTTTAAATCCATTTACCCCACGAACAGAAAATCTACCACTAACTGTTTTTATATCTGGGTTTTCTGCATCACTAATTTTAATTAAGTAATCTCTAGAAGAAGAGTCTGCAACAGTCCAAACATAATTCTTTTGCGAAGCTAAAACACTATCAGCTATCAATTTCCAAGTTGCTCCATTATTTGAAGAGCATTCAATTTTAACTATATCTGTATTTGAACTTGTCCAAGAAATCGTTTTTGAAGTAGCTGAGGTTAAAATATCTCCAGCTTTAGGAGATTTTATTACAATACCATCGCCATAAATAATGAAATTACTACTAACATCAATAAAATCGGGACGCATTAAATGAGTAAGTCTTAATTGTGCTGTATTGCTTTGAGTTTCTGGAACTTCCCAAGAATAAGTACCTAATGTTGCATCGACATTTGAATTTACAGTTACCCAAGTTGTACCATTGATAGTATAATCTATTTTAATTTCACCAATATCAGCAGATCGCCAAGTGATATTTGAATTATCACCAATAAGCAATGTATCACCTTTTTTGGGTGAAGTGATTACCATTCCTTGCATAGTTAAGTTTACCGATGAATCTTTTAAAGAAGAATTTTGAGCATCGATGATTCTTAACTTAGCAACAACAGAAGGATTGTTTGGCACTTGCCAAGTATAATTCCCACCAGAAGCAGGATAATTCCTAATAATTTCAATCCATTTAATACCATTGTCAATAGAATAATAAAGATTAACTTTGTTTACTTCATTGCTAATCCAAGATATATTAGTATTTCCATTTACCAATAATTTTTCATTAGATAATGGAGATTTTAAAGTAACTCCAGTAATTGAAAAGTTAGCATCGCTAATATCTTCAATACCCGGTCTATTACTATCTCTAATTTTAATTAGTACTAATTTTGAAGGTGCATTTGGAACTGTCCAATTATAGCTTTTTAAAGCACCATTTACACCTGAAACGATTAAATTCCAATTAGCACCATTATCAGAAGAGTAAAGCAAATCTAATAAAGTAATATTGGCAGATGTCCAATTAACTTTTTGAATTGAATTTGCAATTAGTTTTTCTCCGCCATTTGGTGAAGTTAGAGTAACAGTTGCATTTGTAATATTAAATAAATTACTTTGAGCATAAGTATATGTGTTAGATGAAGGTTTGATATAACCTAATCTTATGAATGTATTAATCGAAATTGAATTTGGAACTGACCAAGTATATGATCCTGATGGAGCTGTAATATTACTTGCAATATTAATCCAATTTAAACCACCATCAATTGAGTAATCTAATTTAATTGTATTAATATAACTACTAGACCAAGTGATTACTTTACTTTTTGAAGTTTGTAAATAGTCGTTTAAAACAGGAGCCGTAACAGCTAGACTTTGATTTACAAAGTTCAAATTAGTTTCTGATTTAATATTAGGATCAGTAGAATTTTGAACTTTCAACTTAACTATTTGAGGAGTAATTATAGGAGTAGCCCAATTATAATTTGTAATTGAAGAACTCAAGTTAGAAACAATATTAATCCAATTAATTCCATTATCTAATGAATAATACAAACTTAAATTACCGGCTGAAAAAGAAGACCAAGTAATGTTTTGAGTTGCACCAGCGATGACAGTAAGATTAGTTAAGCCTGATGATAATTGCAAGTTACTTATAGTAAAAACATTATTGCTAACATCAGCAAAGGTTGAGCTGCCAAATGAGTCAGCTACTCTAATTAATGCTTGAGTTGTAAAGTTTGAAGGTAAAGTCCAATTAAAACTATTACTACTTGCAGTTACACTATTTGCAATTCGAGTCCAAGCACCACCATTACTAGT
>JAPLFM010000296.1:3767-22326 GCA_026390675.1 Candidatus Kapaibacterium sp.
GAGTAATCAATATTAACATCAACTACATCATTAGTTGCACTCCATGTAATGATTTTTTGGCTACCAGCTTGCCAATTCTCTCCACCATTTGGAGATGAAACAATTATTGGAAATCCTATAATTGTAAAGCTTGTATTAGAGATGTCATTTACAGAACTTTTAATGGAGGATTTTACTCTAACAATAGCTTTTAAATTCAAATTTGGAACACTCCAACTATAAGTTCCTAGGTTTGCATTCAATCCATTAATAATATTAATCCAATTTAACCCATTATCAGTAGAATAGTCTAAATCAACATTTGCAACATTAATGTTTGTCCAAGTAATATTAAAATTAGTAAAAGCTGTTAGATTCTCACCACCATTAGGACTTAATAAAGTAACTTCAGGAGCTTGAATTAGGAAAGATGAAGCCATTGTAAAAGCTTTACTTGAATTTTGAGCATCAGTTATCCTTAATTTTGCATTTGCAGTTAAAATGTCAGGTATAACCCAACTATAACTGCCATTTGATGCTAATTGATTTGTAACTATATTGTTCCAGCTTGTTCCGTTATTGGTAGTATAGTCTATATTAATATTATTAATATTTTCGACAATCCAATTGATAATTTGAGTAGAACCAACAGACCAAGTAGAGCTACTATTAGGCTGGCTAATAGCAATAGACCAATTATAGATACTAAAAGTACTATCTGATACATCAAATAAAGTTGGATTGCCAAAATCTTCAATTTTTATTAAAGCTTGGTTAGTTAAGTCGTTTGGTACAGTCCAACTAAAACTTTTACTACTTGCAGTTACCGCCATTACATTAGAGTATGACAAGCCATTATTATTTGAATATTTAATTAAAATATCTGAAATGTTTGCTGAAGTCCAAGAAATTACTTGAGAAGTATTATTTTTAAAACTGACATTTCCATTTGGAGCAGTAAGGGTAAGCGATGGTGTTAAGTTCAAACCACCTGTTAAAGTATGCAATATTAAACCAGTATTACCAACAGCAAAAACTTCTAAATAAGTAATATTAGCTAATCCAGTTAATTTATTTGTAGTACTTGAAATTTGCTCAGTCCAAGAAATACCAGAATTGGTGCTCATAATAATTTTACCATTATCACCACAAGCATAGGCTCTAATATTATTTCCAAAAGAAACTTTATTTAAATTTTGTGAAATTGGTGAAGTTACTGATGTCCAAGTGGCACCTTCGTCTGTTGAATTTAATATAATCCCACCATCACCAACTATTATTCCATTAGTTCCATTGATAGCGATACTATTCAAATTGGCTGTAGTGCCAGAAGTAATAGTAGCCCAAGTAGAACCACCATTTATAGATTTTAATATTTTCCCATTATTACCACAGATGATTATATCTGTTGAACGTATCATACATACAGAATTTAAAGAAGTCGAAATTCCTGAAGTAGCTAAGTTCCAAGTATCACCACCTGTTGAAGTATATCTAATCTCGCCAGCATTTGTAGATAATACTCCATTACTAGCATCAGAAAATTCAATTGAAGTAATAATGTTATTTGGAGTACTTGAGTTCTGAGAAGTCCAAGATGTTCCACCATCAGTTGTTTTGTATAATTTACCCAAATTTCCTCCAATAAATCCAGTTATTGCATCATTGAAGAATACTGAGTAGAAATCAGCAGTTGTGGGTGAAGTAAGGCTTGACCAACTAGTTCCAGAATTAGTTGTTTTAAGTACGGTACTAGTCATACCAACAGCATAAACATTTGCACCTCTAGTGTAAATACTATTTAGGTTTGTAGTTACACCTGAACTTTGTGGTGTCCAAGTCGCAAAAATATTACAATATGATAATAATATTATAGATATAATATATGTAAATAATTTTTTGATATTCATAATTGCCTCTGGCTTAATGCCTATTATTACTTAACCACATCACAAGTTGCTAATTTGTAAAATATTGAGTTAGAAAATTCTTTTTTAAAACTATTAAAATACTTTTCAGCAAGTCCTTTTTTACCTTGAGCACAATAAACTTGTCCCAATCTTAAAATCACTCTCTCTAAAGTATTCTTATTAATTACTTCATTCTTTGATAAATATATTAATATATTTTCTGCTTCTTGTAATCTATTATTTGTAATTAAACATTCACTTTTATAAAATGCACTTTCATAATAAAGTGAATCATTCATATTTAAAGTTGAATTAAATATATCAAATTTAGAACAAGCATCTGTAAATTTTTCTTTATCAAATTCGACTACAGCTTTATCAAATTCGATATCTAAATTAATATTTTTATTTTCAAATAAATTATTTTTAGAAATATTTATTGTATCTAAATAAATATAATTTGTGTCAGTTTCTCTATTATTAATATGTTTCTTTTTTGCAAAATTTAATGAATCATTTTCTGCTTTTATTTTCTCATCTAATAATGTTTTTGAAACATCAGAATTACCAGACAAAGTATTTTCTTTATCTGGATTATTTTTATTAGAGTTTAATTTGTTACTTGACAGATCTTTCTTTTTGTAGTTTCCATTACGAGGTGGAGTACAACTTGTAAAAATTATGCAAATAACAATTATGATTATGTGTAGTGTTTTTTTCATATTTATTTTTATTAGCAAACTATAATTTACAATTATGTTGCCAAAATTAAAAATGTGAATAAATGAATCAAATTACAACCCAGTACATTTTCTACCATTTTTACCCACTTTCACACTAAAATTAACAAATATAGCTTTTTATAGCAAAAAAGGGCAATAATATTGAAAATATTTATTAGTTGTTATTTTTATTTTAATATAATATTCAAACTAATTGATCATTGGGAATTGATTATATAGAGTTAATCAAATATACTGAAAATTTGTTCAGTATATTTAATTAACTTGTTGATTAATAATGGAGTTAGAGTTTAATTCTTTGAAAATTCTGGGAATGAGGATATTTTAGAAATTGGCTGATAATATTGTGCAGTGTGGCTAATTGTAGTCATTAGCGCATATCTATCATTTCGGTTTCTTTATTGGTTTGTACAAATTTAAATAGCTTGTCATTAAGTTCGAGATTAACTTTAATATCAGAAATCACAAATGAAATTGGTTTGCCATCAAGTTGTAACTTTAGAATTTTTATTTCATTATTTGAATTTAAACTCATCTCAATTTTATCAATTTTAAATGATTTGTTATTTGGTTCAATTTCTATAATCTTGCTAATAGTAAAATTTGTTTTAACAATACTTTTCAAGCTTATTACTTTTGAATTATTTATAATATCAAAAAATAAATCATCAATAGTAAATTGGTTTTTTAAATTAATATTTTTTGAATTTATAATAACATTATTTTCTTTTATATTATAATTCCAAATTGTTTTTCCATCATTATATATTATTCTATTGTTTAAATTAATAATATATTTGTCGCCTTTTTTAGCTTTTATATTTGCTTGAGTTCCATCTTGAGAAATGTAATCTATTGAAATAGTTTTTAAGTTTTTAAATTTATTAGTTATAGAATTAAACACTTCATTTTTGTCATTTTGAGATAATAATATATTTGTGAATATTAATATTATTAAAAATATTTTTTTCATTTTTTATCCTATTTTAGATTTGATTGGTCCACGCAAGCCAGAATATTTAATTAGTTCGGCACCAACAAACCCAATTGATATTTGAGTGCCTACTTTTACAGCAATTTTTCTTTCATCATCTGTTATCCATATCATCAATCTACCTTCTTTTTTAAATAAACCACCTTTTGAGACTAATGGTTCAATAACCAAGCAATTAAATTTGCCTGCTTCAACTTCTACAACTTGTCTACCTAACATTTTTACTCCAAGACTATGAGTAGAATCTTCAAAAAAGTTTTTCAAATATATAATTTCGTTTTTCTTCATTGTTGAGAGGTTCATAGTTCTAACATAATAAAAAGCTGAAACTATATCATGAACATATTCAGGAATATTAAATGAATCTTGATCTACATAAGCTTTATTTCTAACTTGATCAAATTTTGCTGAAAAATCTTTTTTATATCCACCTTCTCTTACGTGTTGTTCAAAAGCCCAAGGGAAAATTCCACCAACATCTAATAAAGTTCTGTAAGAATCTTTAACTTTATATAACATCTCAAGTTCAGGAAGCGATCTTACAACAAAGTTTATATCATAACAGGGTCTTCCATTTTGAATTGTCGGATCATTCTTTATATAATAAGTACCATAACCAGCAGTTATAAATTTATAACCTACCTTGTATTCTAATTTTTCACCAAAACCAAAAGCTTCATTTGATTGATAACGTAAAATAGTATCTTTGTAATCCTTGTTAGTGGAATTACTAATAAATGCAAATGAAAAAATTGCAATTAACATTGTAAATAATAATAGTTTTATTTTAAGTTGACTGTTCATTGTTATCAGGTTTAAATTAATCTTCAGTATTATACTTTTTATTAACTTCAATTTAATACATTTCTACATTTCTTTGATTATTAAAATTATAAAACATTTATTTCGATAATTTATTTTAATTTTGTTTTTAATAAAAATGATAATCTATAAAACAATATGAGAATAGCTGACGCACATTGCGATACTTTAACTAAATTTCCAACTAATCCTTTTAATTCTGAAAATGCACATTGGAATATTAGTAAATACAATGAAATAGGTGGAAAGTTTCAAATTTTTGCAATTTTTACTCCACCTGAGCTTTCAGGTGATGCTGCCACATCATTTGTTACCAAGGCAATTGGTGATTTTCATAGATACAATTCTGGCGAAGTAGCCCTTGTAAAATCAAAAGATGATTTTAGACATGATAAAATTAATATTATGCTTTCAATTGAGGGAGCTTCACCTATTCAGCAAGAGATTTCATATTTGCATTCTTTTTACAATATGGGTGTAAGAGCTATGGGCTTGACTTGGAAAAATAGAAAAAATGACGAATGGCTAATAATCTTCACCCCCAAAAAGGTGCAACTCGCAACTCCCAGGGTGTCACTCGCAGCCCAAATGGTGCAACTCAGGAATTTCGCTTTTATTTTATTTTTATTTGTATTATTAGTGTTTAGTTTTTGAGGTTGAATTCATATAAGTACTTCAAAAAGATTGTTTGCGATTATTAAAATTTGTTAATATGAGCTCCTTGGGTATTATTAAACATAAATTTGATGCCCTCTCCATTTTGAGTAGAGAAATAATATTAATTAACAAAATGAAATTGAAAAAGAAAATTTTGGAACACAAATGATAAAAACATTTTACTCAATGAGAAGCATTGCAATTTTTATATTTGTATTATTTTCAATGTATTTCTTGTTCACTTCAAATTTGTTTTCTCATGCAAATAAGTATGAAAATGAGGTTGAGAATTTATTGAAGAATAAAACTCTTAAAGAAAAGTTCAAATGTCTTGATGATACTTCTCGTTTGTGTTCTGATTACAATAAAGCTATATATACTTCCAACAAATATCTTGAACTAGCAAGTCAAATCAATGACAAAAAACAAATAGCTACTGGGTATAGGTTGATTGGAAGAACATATTGGCTTCAAGGAAAATTGAGTCTATCTCAAGAAAATAATTTTAAAGCATTGAAATTATATGAAGAAATAAATGATACTCCTGGTTTAGCACAAACTCTTAAATTAATTGGTGCAGTATTCGTTTTGCAAAAAGAACTTAATAAATCAATAGAGTATTCTAAAAAAGCACTAGAAAAGTTTGAACAAGTTAATGATTTGCAAGGTATTGCAAATGTATGTGGCAATCTTGCAGGAATTTATAAAGCTCAACAAAAATACAATGAGTCATTGGATATTAATTTTAAAGCACTTTCGATTTATAGAAAACTAGATGTATTGTTATATAGAAAAGCTGATAGTTCAATGGGTATAGCAATGTGCTTTGCTGCTATTGCAGATATTCATTTTGAAAAATCAAATTTAGATTCTGCACTTTACTATTACTTTAAATCGTTGGATATACAAAGATTTATTAAGCATAAAAATGGTATTGCTGGTACTTTAATAGCAATTGCGGAAATAAAGCTTTCACAAAAAAAATATAAAGAGGCTGAAAGGCTATCTTTAGAGGGGCTTAAAGTTGCAAAAGAGATTTCAAGCAATTTAGAAATTTCATATTCTTTAAAACAATTAAGCACTGCAAATAAAGGACTTAAAAACTATCAAAAGGCATTGGAATATTCTGAAGAATATAATGCTATTTGTGATACTATTAACAAATATGATGGAAGGGCTATTTCTGCCAAACTTGAATTACAAAACGAAACAGACAAATTCAAACTTGAAAGTGAAATCAAAAATACACAGCAAAGATATATTTATATTATTGTGGCTGTAGTGGTTGCAACATTAATTACTATTCTGCTTTTAATTTACTATCAATCACGAGCTAAAGGCAAGTTAAACAAAGAACTTAAAGAATTAAATGGAACAAAAGATAAGCTATTTTCTATTATTTCTCACGATTTGAAAACTCCACTTTCAGGATTTAGAAATTTGTCCAAATTAATGAGAGAAAATGCTAATAATTTATCAGAATCAGACAAAACAAAATACTTCCAAAATTTTGAAGATACTTCAAATAATTTACTCAAACTTCTTGATAATCTTTTGAATTGGTCGCAAATTCAAACCGGTAAAATGAGAATATTTCCTGATAATATTGATTTGAAAGATATTCTTGATACTGAAATCAGTTTGTTCAATGAAATAAGTGAGCAGAAATCAATCAATGTTACCTCAAATGTCGCAAACCAAATTATATTTGCAGATAAAGATATGATACATACAGTATTTAGAAATTTAATAGCTAATGCATTGAAATATTCTAAGCAAGATAGCATAATTGAAATAAAAGCTATTGAGGAAAAAGAAAACATTCTCATTAAAATCAAAGATAATGGAATTGGAATAACAAATGAAGATAAAGCAAAATTATTCCATATTGAAAGTAAAATTTCAAGACTTGGCACTTCTAGTGAAAAAGGAACTGGATTGGGATTGACATTATGCAAAGAATTTGTAGAAAAGAACAAAGGTAAAATTTGGTTTGAAAGTGAACTTGGCAGTGGATCTACATTTTTTGTAAGCTTGCCTAAAGCTACAGAGGATTGATTGTCTTTCTACAACAAATACCATAAAAAATAGAAATTAAATATATTATTTACTAATTAATTAATAAATTATGAAACATCAATACAAAGTAGTAATAGTTGAAGATGACCTAAGCTCATCATCATCATTGGAAATAATGCTAAAGCAATATTTCTCAAATATTAATATTTGCGGAATAGCCACAAGTGTAAAAGAAGCAAAAGAAATGATAGCAAAGATAAAACCTGATTTGCTTTTTCTTGATATTGAGCTACCAGATGGCAGTGGATTTGATATAATCGAAGATTCAAACCCAATTAACTATGATATTATATTTACTACTTCATTTAATGAATTTGCTGTAAGAGCTTTTCAATTTTCAGCAATTCACTATCTTTTGAAACCAATTGATTCGCCAGAACTTATTGATGCAGTAAATAGGTTCTTAAAAACAGACTTACCAAGGTGATTTTGAAAATAAATTCAAAATACTAAAGGAAAGCATCAACGAAAAACCACAAAAAATAATGCTACCATCTTCCGAAGGTTATAATATGTATAACATTAGTGATATTATCAAATGCGAAGCTGATACCTGCTACACCAACATATATTTGAATAACGGGGAAAAGATAATAGTTTCAAAAGCAATTAATAATTTTGAAAAAATTCTATCTGAGCTTGGATTTTCTAGAATTCATAGCAAATACTTGGTTAATATGAGATACATAGAAAGATACAAGAAAGCAAAAACTTCTGAAGTGGTATTAACAGATGGATCGGAACTACCAATTTCTAGAAATTATAAAGTATCATTTGAAGATGATATGAAACATTCTGCCAAACTCATATAATTTATCACTTTTTACAACCCTAAAAAGTGCGAGTTATATATTGAAAATGACCTCTTATATATTCAAAGTAACCACTTATATATTGGCTCAAAAGTATATTGTTTTATTAGTTAGTTTTGAATATGTAAATAATGTGTTTCTAATTATTATAATGACTAAACATAATTTGTCTTTAGGTTCTTTCATAAAAATTTTGGAAGAAGAAAAAATTTATCCAGTGGTTGGCAACTGGAAATTATTTAAAGTAGAACACCCAAAAACAAAACCTGATAGAATATCTGAATTAGAATATATTAATAAAATTAAAAGCGAAGTTGGAAATAGATCAGGTTTGTATTGTTATTATAATGATAGGACTGTTTGTCTTTACGTAGGTAAAGCAAAACAATTACATGATAGAATTAAAAGCCATTATAGAGAATCATTTACTTTAAATGATGGTAAAAGTTCCCAATGGAATAAATTCTTTTCTGAACATGTTGGAACTATTTCTTTATACTGGATTGAAATTGACAATGAAGATTTAAGAGTAATTAGTGAAAGATTAATTGCTATGCTTGAAAAACCGTTGTTCGAACAAGTAAACAAAAAAACAAAATAAAAGTTTATTTATAATTTTACTTATAGGAGTTATTATGGCTGATTTTGATATTTCTGGTAGAATGAAGGTTAAAACCTTAAAATCTAATTTCAACAAAGAGTTTGGCTCTATTCTAAGGGTTTACAATGGAAGCAAATTCGCTGATGATGACTCAACAATTGCATCGATTGCTGAAGTTAAAATAGCCGCAGATGCTGAAGTAAAAGCACGTGGGAATACGCTTGTAGGTACTTTTACAAAAGCTATGGCTAAGAGTTTTGGTATTAAAGTAAGAGTTGCAACAAAAGATGATAAAGCTTTAGTTGCAGATGATATCACTCTTAAAGATTCAAGTAGTACAATCAAAAAATAAATTTAATATAAACACAATTTTGTGTTAAATAATTACAATCATCTATATTCGGAGAGATTTTAATGGCAAAGCAATTAAGAATTCAACGTACCAAAACTGGTAAGGTTGATAAAAGAACAAAAGAAGGCAAGGAATTACTTGAAAAACTTGCTAAAGCTCGTGCTGCACGTGCAAAAGAAAAAAAAGGCTTATTTAGTTTTTTGTTTGGTAAAAAGAAAAAGAAATAATTAATAATTTAAAAATTGGAGAATATTATGAATGCTAATACTTTAGCAGGTTTTGAAAGATTAGTTGCTTGTTCATTAGATGTAAATGGCAACAACGAAGAAGCATGGGTAGTAATCAAACAATGCTTTGATGAATATCAAGCAACTGGAAGTGATTATGAAACTTTCAAAAAACATATTGAAAAACATTTAGTAACTGTAGAAAAGTTTAATGATGAAGAATACAAAGCATTTTTAGAAGATTCTGTGGTTAAATATATGGCAAAAAAAGATAGAGCAAGAATTTTTGAAGGATTGTTGTTCGTTATTCTTTCTGACAAAGTTCTTACTTTTGATGAATGTAACTTCTTAGCTGACATAGCAGAAGTTCTTGAAGTTGATACAGCAATATTATTAGCAAGAGTTGCATTTAATGTGCAAGAAGAAGATGTTAAAGTTGATGTGGAAGAAGAATTAAATAACATTGAAATTGAATAATAACTAACTTAAAAAAATTATGAGTAGCAAATCAGCTAAGAAGAGTTTTACATCTGTAATATCGATATTAATTATTGGTATTGCTGCTTTTATAGGATTTGGTCCTTTATTCAATATTTATAAAGACGGAATAACTGCACAATTCCTCGCTGCTATTTTCGGAACAATTTTCACAATTATACTGACAATGTTTCTTTTGAATAAACAAACTGAAATAGAAGAAGAAAAATCTAGAAGTGAAAGTGTATTTCAAGAAAGAGTGGAACTCTATAAAAACATTATTGCGCAAGTTAAAGAAATTCTACAAGATGGCTCAATTTCCGTAAAAGAAATGACATCTTTTCAATTTATGCTTGTTCAATTACAAATGTTATCAGATGATAATAATATTGAAAAATTTACAAACGTTTATGAATGTGTTTGTAACGCATTTGCTCGTATTAATGACGAACAAGTTACTTCAATAAGTGATAGTTCTGAACAACAATTGACTGAAGAAACAATTATTTCTCCTGAAGATAAATTAGAAATATTAAAAGCAATGCTTGAATTTTCAAAAGAATGTCGTCTTGAATTGGGTTTGTCGAATTCTGGAAATGATAATGCAGAATTATTCAAGAAAACAGAAGCATCACTAAAGAAATCTCAAAATGCTGTTGAAGTGAAAAAATCGTCAGGTACTAGAGCCGAAATGAAGTTTGAAGCCAAAGAACAACTTAAAGAATATTTAATTAATAATATTTCGAAATCAAAGAATTGGAATGTTTTAATGGAAGATGTCTCTTTTTCTGGAGGCGAAGGTCGAGAAATTGGTGCATTTTATAAAGCATTTAGTAAAAAAGTACTTTTTGCAAGATTGAATCCGTTACCTCCTAAAAAAGAAGGTGATAGCTTCAAATATAAGTTAAATCAATTTGTTATAATTTATAATGATTTTAATGGTTATGATATTGAAAAAGATGAATTTGGGGTAATAGCTTCTATAAATATTTTCAAATCACAATTCGATGAATTATTAACAAAATATGGTTTCAAACCAGAATCAGATTTTTTTACAATTGGTCTTAGTGGTAAAAACAACATGAAGTTAAACCTTGGATGTTCGAAAGAATTGAGTGTAGATGAAGCCTTTTCGAATAATACTTATAAAGATCTAACTGACTTTCTTGCTGCTTATGCTAGTTTAAATTATGAAATGTTGTTTAATACTTTAATTCCAAATTTAGAAAAAAACAGAATTACTTTGCAATTTATTCAATAAAATATTAAAAGGAGTCTAAAATGAATTCTAATACTTTAACTGGGTTTGAAAAATTTGTAGCTGGATCATTGAAAATTGGTGGCAGTACTGAAAAAGCTTGGGTAGTAATAAAAGATTCGTTTGATGTTTTTGAAGTTTCAGGAAGCGAGTTTGAAAAATCGAAAAAAAGAATCGAGAACAATTTAAAAGAAATTGAAACATTAAATGATATTGACTTTAAAAAGTACCTTGAAAAAGCAATTGATTATATTGCTAAAAAAGATAGAGGAGTGATTTCAGAAGCATTGTCAATTGTTATTTGTTCTGATGGTGTTTTGCAACTAAAGGAATGTAACTTCTTAGCATTAGTTGGTAAAATGTTTGAAATTGATACTGGAATTCTATTGTTTAGATTGGTTGCAAGTTGGAATAATAATTATAAATCTAAATAAATACTAACAAAAATGAAAAACAAACAAACAATCAGCATATTAATTGCATTATTATTACTTGCAATTACTTTTAGTGCAAATGCACAAAATTATATTAGCCCAGATTTCACAAAATTTTGGAGTAAATTACAAAACGATAGAAAAGCAGATGTTAAAACATATTTAAATGATAAAATAGTTATAATAAGTAATGACGATGAATTTATTAATATTGTAGAATCTTCAAAAGAATTAAAAAAAGAAGATATTATCTATCTATCAAGAACACCTATTTCTGGAATAAAACCAATAAATAGTATTACATATAAATTTTCTAATAAAAACAAAGATACTTGTATTATTTATGATGCAGATAATAAAATTATCTCTGAAAAAACAAGTAATATTTTAAAAGTAGCAAAGATAGATGTGGACTCTGAAATGTATGAGATACGAATTGATTTAAAAAACAGTTTAAATAAGTCAGTAATATTTGCAAAAGTTAAAGGTGACTTTCAAATTATAGCTATCAATCAAGCTTATGAATAAAAAATTAAACACAACCTTGAAAAGGCAATTGATTATATTGCTAAAAAAGACAGAGGAGTGATTTCTGAAGCATTGTCAATTGTTATTTGTTCTGAAGGTGTTTTGCAACTTAAGGAATGTATCTTTTTAGCATTAGTTGGTAAAATGTTTGAAATATATACGGGATTACTTTTGTAAAGACTTGTTTTAAGCTGGAATAATAATAATAATAAATAATTTTAATAATTTATAGAAAAAAATGAAAAACAAAAAAACAATCAGCATATTAATTGCATTATTATTACTTGCAATTACTTTTAGTGCAAATGCACAAAATTGGGATGGACAGTGGGTAAGAAAAGGTGGTTGTGATTTGAAAATTACAAATGTAACAGCATCTGAATTTACTTTCTCTTTCAATTGTTTCAATGGTAAAAATTTTGGTGAATTAGAGGGCAAAGTAATTATTAATGGTAATAAAGCCAGATATAGTGGAGAAGCAGATGGATTATGCCCTATTAACTTTACTTTAACTGAAAAAGGTTTGAAAGTTGAAGAGGATCGAACAAAGGATTGTGAAAATGGTGCAGGTAATGGAGTTTATTTTAGTGGTGATTATGCTAAAAAAGGAAGTCCTGTTAAAAAAACTAAGAAAAAATAATTGAATTATTAAAAATATATTATTAACTTGAACTTTAATTTATTTTATTAATTTTAAGGTTTTAAATGGAAATATATTTTAGTGTTTTATCAAATATTCTTGGTGCAGTTGCAATAAGTCTTTCAGCTTATGCTTATATTATTTCTAAAAGAGAAGCCATTTATGGTAACTTAGATGATTTCTATTTGGAAGTTCTTAAAACTGGTATGGAAAATCCTAAATTTAGGAATATTGAATATACTGCAAATTACAAAACTAGTTTTGCTGATGCTAATGAAAGAATTTCTTATGAAACTTATGCTTACATCTCGATGAATTGGTGTGAAACAGTAGTTGATAGAGCTAGTAAAAGTAAAGTTTTAGCTGATACTTGGTTTCCAGGAGTACAATCAGAGTATTTGCTTCATAAATTTTGGTTAGAGGATACTAATAATATTGCTAAATACAAAGAATCCTTTCGTAATTTTATGAAATCAAATTTTGATAAATGATTAACAAACAATGAAAATAAGCACTTCAGATAAACCTATTAGTCAAAAAGACCTAACTATGTTAGCATGGGGTGCTTTGTTTTATGGTTTTTTATTTCTTGGTATTGCAATATTTTCTTATGATACTGAAACTGGCAAGATGCTTTTGGTAATGGGTTTGGCTTTTCTTTTAGGTGGTCTTGGTGGAGTTTATTATTTAAAACAAAAGAAGTTGATGCTAAATGATGAAAAACTCAATCGTTTGTTTTACGATTTAGTATTGAAAAATAAAGGTCGTATTACAGCTCTTGAATTTGCAATTGTTTCAAATCATAATCCAAAGCAAGCCAGATCTTTTCTAGAAGCAAAGGCAATTCAACTTGGAATAGTTCCTGAAATTGATGAAGAGGGTACTATAATTTATATCTTTAAATAATTGAGAATTAATATGAAAAAAATCATTTCTTTGCTTTTACTTGCTTTATTATTTGGCTTCACTTCTTTTGCTAAAGAAAGCAAGAAACAGCCAACTCCTAAAAAAGGTATGATTTCTAAAGTAAAAGATGCTTCTGCTCGAGGTTTTGGCTGGGGATTAGGTAGAGAAGCAGCCAAAGAAACGGTCAAAGGAATAAAAAAAGTTGCTACAAAAGTAAAAGAAAAAGTTTTAGAAGATAAATCAGAACCATCCTCAAGCGACTCTAAAAAGTAAAGTTAAGGTCATTCCTATGGAACAATGACCAAATATACCCTGAAACACACGTTTGTGTGATGTCCAGACTGATTACTGGATTCCGTATCAAGTGCGGAATGACAACAAGAAATCAAAGTCTTGTCAATTAAAGATAGATTTAGTATGCTTTTGCTCAACTCAGAGTACTAAACTCTTATCAATGAAAATCAATCATTAAACATTTATTTCATTCATTTAAAATTACATCTTTATCACTTCGTTTTATAAATTTAATTGAGTGGATTTTCAAAAAACTTTATAAATTGTGTTCAAAATTTGAACTAATTTCCAAAAACAATTATTTACAGGGCAAATCAATGAGAAAATGGACTATCGAGGACAGTGCTGAGCTTTATAACATTAATGGGTGGGGGATAGATTACTTTGGTATTAATGAAAAAGGTCATGCAATTGTTACCCCTAAGCCTAATTTCCCTGCAATTGATTTGAAAGATTTGGTTGATGAATTGCAACTAAGAGATGTTTCAACTCCTGTTTTACTTAGATTTCCTGATATTTTAGATAATAGAATTGAACAAATCTCAAATTGTTTCAAAAAAGCATCTGAAGAATATGGATATAAAGGCAAGAATTATATTGTTTATCCTATCAAAGTAAACCAAATGCGCCCTGTGGTAGAGGAATTAGTTTCTCAAGGCAAAAAATTTAATATTGGATTGGAAGCTGGTTCAAAGCCAGAGCTTCACGCAGTTCTTGCTATAGCTAATGACGAAGAAGCACCAATTATTTGTAATGGCTATAAAGATGAAGAC
Source organism: Candidatus Kapaibacterium sp. (assembly GCA_026390675.1). Taxonomy (GTDB): domain Bacteria; phylum Bacteroidota; class Ignavibacteria; order Kapaibacteriales; family UBA2268; genus JAPLFM01. The sequence goes on from JAPLFM010000296.1 coordinate 18,254, forward strand.
TTTATTGAACTTGCTTTGCTTGCTCAAAAAATGGGTAAAGAAATTTATATAGTAGTTGAAAAACTTAACGAACTAAAGCTTATTAATACTGTTTCTAAAAGAGTAAAAGTAAAACCAAATATTGGTATTAGAATCAAACTTTCAAGTTCAGGCTCAGGCAAATGGGAAGAATCTGGTGGTGATAGAAGTAAATTTGGTTTGAATGCAAGTGAACTTATGGACGCACTAGAATATGCAACTAAAGAAGGAATTTTGAATCAAATTAGATTGATTCATTTCCATCTTGGTAGCCAAATTACTATGATTCGCAAAATCAAAACTGCTCTAAAAGAAGTTGCTCAGTTTTATATTGAATTAAGAAAATTAGGTTGTAATATTGATATAGTTGATATTGGTGGGGGATTAGGAGTTGATTATGATGGCTCTCGCTCAACTGGGGCAAGCAGTTTGAATTATACAATCCAAGAATATGTAAATGATGCAATTTCAACAATGGTTGATGCAGCTGAAAAACATAACCTTCCACATCCTAATATTATAACTGAATCTGGTAGAGCATTAACTGCTCATCATTCTGTATTGGTTTTTGATGTTTTGGAAAAAACTTCATTACCACTTTGGGAAAATGATATTGAATTAAATGATACTGATCACGAATTAGTAAAAGAATTACATAGTATATTGAAAAAAATATCTCCTACTCGAATGGTAGAAGATTGGCATGATGCTCAACAAATGAGACAAGAAGCTTTGGATTTATTTAGTTTTGGTCACTTAGATTTGAAAACTCGTGCTTTGACTGAAAGACTTTTTTGGACAATTGCAAGAGTAGTTTATCAAATAAGTAGTGAGACCAAACACACAGTTGAAGAGTTTAGTGCATTATCCAAAATGATGTCTGATAAGTATTTTTGTAATTTCTCTTTGTTCCAATCTTTACCTGATTCTTGGGCTATTGACCAAATATTCCCAATTATGCCAATTCACAAATTGAATAAAGAGCCAAAAATACGAGCTACACTTCAAGATATTACTTGCGATTCTGATGGTAAAATAGATCATTTTATTGGTGCCTTGGATGTCTCTCATCATTTGCCTGTTCATGAATTTAAAGATAATGAGCCTTATTATTTAGCTGTGTTTTTAGTTGGAGCATATCAAGAAATATTGGGCGATTTGCATAATTTATTTGGCGATACAAATGCAGTTCACATTGTAGCAACTACTGAAGGCTATGAAATCAAACAAATTATTGATGGCGAAACAGTTGCAGAAGTTTTAGAATATGTTCAATTCAATCCTAAAAAGCTTGTTCGTAAAATGGAAACTTGGGTAATGAGCTCAGTTAAAGCTGGTAAAATCACAGCTGCTGAAGGTAAAGAATACCTATCAAACTATCGATCTGGTTTGTATGGTTATACATATTTAGAGTAATAGGATTATATTACAAACTATGTCAAAAAGGAAATATATAAATATGGATTATGTTAATCTCTTTCCAGCAAAAAGAGATTTTTATGCTACAAGTGATGAAAAAACTAATCTATACAATAAAGCATTAATTGCTTTAAGAACTGAATTTAAAAGAGCATCAGAAAGTGACAAAAAAGTCGCTTTCAAGATGATGCATTTCAATAAGTTAGTAAAATCTAAGTATCAAGACGAAGTAGTAAATGTTATCAAAATGTATCTAAAAGAAGATCAATTCGATTTGAAAAGATAGCTATTTAACTATTTTAGAAATAAGTTTAAATTCCTCAGTTCCTGAAACTCTACAAAGTTCAAAAAGGATTGCCTCATAGCTCGAAATAATTGCTCCTTCAGCTCTCATTCTATTAATAGCTGTATTTTTGTCACTCAACTTTCTAGAAGATACGCAATCTTCAATTACAATAGGCTGGTAGCCATTAGCTATCAAATCAATCACAGTTTGCATTACACAAACGTGCGATTCAATCCCCATTATTATTACATTTTTTTTGCCAGTAGATTTTAAAGCTAGTGAATATGACTCATTATCCAAACAGCTAAATTCCATTTTTTCAATTGGTTTGTAATCTTCATCAAGTTCTTCCTGAATAGTTGTAATAGTAGGTCCTAAACCCTTTACATATTGTTCAGTTATTTGAATAGGAATATTTAACGCTTTTAATCCTCGAATTAATCTAAGTATATGAAACTCTAAGTTTTCAAAATCATAAATATGTGAAAAAAGTCTGTATTGTATATCTATTACAAGACCAATAGTATTTTCTTTTAAAATTCTCATTTTCAAATCCTTTTTTTGTTTTACAATGCTGAAGCTAAAGTTGCTACAGCTACTTTGTATGCACCAAATTCTTTCAATGTTTTGGCAATTGCATTTAATGTAGAGCCAGTTGTTATAACATCATCGAAAAGCATAATGTTTTTATTTTCAAAATTAACGCTTTCTGAGTAAATATCAAAGATATCACTTACATTTATTTTTCTTTCACTTTTATTCATAAGAGTTTGTGATTTTGTGTAAATTTTTCTCTTAATTAATCTGTCATCAAACTCAATATTAAGTGTATTACTTGCACCTTTTGCAATAAAATCAGATTGATTATATCCTCTTTCCCTATATCTAGCTTTATGAATTGGAACTGAAGTGCTTATTTGATATTCAAATTTTTTTTCTTTTAAAACCTTTTTCCCTAATAATTCACCAAATTCAAATCCAATATCATATAATCCCAAATATTTAAGAGAATAGATTGAGTCCATATAGCTATTATTGCTTTTAATTTCAAATAGACTGAAAACTTCATCAATATATAAATTTTCTTTTGGGATATGATTTAAAAGTATGTTAAAGGAATATTCACAATTTTGAGCAAGTGGCATTGAGTCGAAACAAGTCATACAAAGATATTTGAATTGTGAAAATTCAGTGAGCTCCTTTTTGCAAACTTCACAATGAATAGGTGCAAGCAAGAAAAGAAATGGTTTGACTATATTAGTTAATTTATTAATCATAACATAAAGTTACTTTAGCTTTATAGACATTTCTAAAATCTTAAATTCAATATTATTATGATAAATGTAAAAACTAGAATTTTCTGTAAAATTGAATCCTACTTTTTGATAACATTTAATAGCACTATCATTATTTTCCCATACATATAAATCTACTGAATCTGAATTGTAAAGATGAATGCATTCTTGAATTAACAGTTTGATAAAATGAGTACCAATACCTTTATTTCTATTTTTGTGATTGCCTATTAGTAATCTGCCTAATCGAGGAATATTATTTACTTGAGGAATTATTTCCCCAATACCTATTGGATTAGAATCATTATCAAGATACAAGTAAAAAATTCTGTCAGGGTGCAGTATCTTATAAGCAATTAACTGTAAATCAGTAAGTGGATAGGAAAAGTCTGTACCAGCACACTGAAATAATATATCCGAATTGCTTATCCAAGAAGTTAAAATTTCAAAATCGCTATCTACATATTTCCTGATCATCAAATTATTAAGTTATTTGTCAACTATCATAAATTTAGCTACTTCTTTATTTTCAATAGTTCCTGAATTAGCTATAATCATATAAACACCACTTTTTGCCAATTCACCTTTTTCATTTTTACCATCCCAAATCATTTTTTTACTTTCTGTTTTCAAAGATTTTATAAGCTCGCCATCTAAAGTAGTAATTTTAATTTCAGTACTTATAGCCAAACCATCAATTGTTAAATATTCGTCGGTCAATCTTTTAAATGGTTGTGGATAGCAATCAATTCCATAACTATCAACTGGTTGGATTGAAAGGCTATTAGCAACATACAATCCTTTTGATGTCCCAAAATAAACTTCACCAGTTTGGGGATCATTAGCCATTGAATATACATCATTCACCGGAATAGGAGTATTTGAAGAATTGAATATTGCAATAACTTCTGTTCCGTCAGGGTTCATTACATAAATACCTTTTGTTGTAGCAATCCATTTGTTATTCAAAGCATCAATCATAATTTGTCTAACATTCAATTCTTTCAATGGTTTAATTTCTCTTACAATAAAACTAGGGTTTTTGCTAGTGATAG